>DASXPZ010000446.1:0-2984 GCA_036493275.1 Pirellulales bacterium | reverse complement strand
TCAGCGAGACGATGAACCCGGGCGCAGCACAATCCACGGCAGTCCGAGCCCCAGCGCGCGCCGCTCCAGGGACGGCAGCTCCCGCGGTGGCCACCGCAGCTCGTGAGTCGCGTGAACCGCAATATGTTGCGCAGAGCGATGTGACGTCGCGCGTTCCCGCCAGGAGTGAGACTCCGGCCTCGGCCCCCACTCAAGACACCGTGGTCGTCCGTCGCAGCAGTCCTTCGATCAGCGTCGAAACGATTGGCCCGCGCAAGATAACCATCGGCAAGCAGGCTACTTACAAGCTGGTGCTGAAAAACTCGGGCGACATGGCGGCCGCCGACGTCGTAGTCAACATCGCGATTCCGGAATGGGCGGAAGTCGTCGACGCGAAGAGCACCGCCGGCCTGGCTGAGCCCGCTGCCGCCGGCGAGAACCATCAGGGGTTGCTCTGGAAGCTAGGCACGCTCGGCGCCTCAGCACGCGAAGAGCTGTCGCTGGAAGTTGTGCCTCACAAGAGCCAACCGTTCGAACTCGACGTCCGCTGGTCGCAGGCGCCCTTGGCCAGCCAGACCACCGTCGAAGTGCAAGAGCCAAAGCTTGCGATCTCGCTCGAAGGAGCCAAAGAAGTTGCCTTCGGAGAACGCAATACGTACAAGCTGACGCTTACCAATCCAGGCACCGGAGACGCTGAAAACGTCGCGATCACGCTCGTGCCGCTCAATCCGGCGGATGGAGCTCCG
Source organism: Pirellulales bacterium (assembly GCA_036493275.1). Lineage (GTDB taxonomy): Bacteria > Planctomycetota > Planctomycetia > Pirellulales > JACPPG01 > JACPPG01. Next base: position 2,259 of record DASXPZ010000446.1, on the reverse strand, counting down.
GCCAGCCATTCACTGGGCGTCATTCGGCCAGGCGAGAAGAAGACGATCGAAATCGAGCTCGTCGCGCGCCAGTCGGGGCACGTTACCATTCAGGCCGAGGCTACGGCCAACGGCGATCTGAAAGCGTCGCTCGAAGAAGAAGTCCTCGTGCGTCGCGCCGCGCTCGACGTGGCAATCACCGGCTCCAAAATGCAATTCTCCGGCGCGCCCGCGGTCTATACCATCCACGTGAAAAACAGCGGCAACGCCCCGGCCCGCAATATCCGCGTCGCCTGCCGGCTTCCGCAACAGTCGGAGCACCTGGCCAGCAGCAACTCCGCGACGCACAAAGTTGAAAGCAACATGGTGCAATGGACCATTGACTCTTTGGAGTCGGGCGCCGAGCTGAAGCTATCGACCAAATGCGTGTTGCGGGCCGCCGGCGCGAACAAGGTCGAAGTCTCCTGCGTCGCCGATGGCGATCTGCAACAAGTCGCCATTGCCAGCACGCAAGTCAACGCCGTGGCCGATTTGGCCCTGGAAGTTGCCGATCCCTCCGGGCCAGTGCCAGTGGGACAGGACATGGTCTACGAAGTTCGAGTTCGCAATCGCGGCTCGAAGGGCGCCGAGTCGGTCGATGTGGTCGCCTACTTCGCCAATGGCATCGAGCCGCTGAGTGTCGAAGGAGGCGCCGCTGAGATTCGCGCCGGGATGGTCGTCTTCCGAACCATTCCCGTCCTCGATGCAGGCAAGGATATCGTCTATAAGATCAAGGCTCGCGCCGAAACGCAGGGTAATCTGCGCTTTCGGGCAGAGTTGATCTGCCAGCCGCTCGACACCAAACTGACGCAAGAGGAGGCGACATTGTTCTACACCGACCTCCCCGAGGCGCCAGCGGCTCGCTAGTTTTGCTGATTCCGCTAAACCGGTCAGCCTTCGCATTTATCGGGCGAGCTTGCCTATTTCGCCGGGCCGACGCCTAGGCGCGGTCATAAGATCGCGCGGCAACATCGCCTCATTTCGCCGGCTTGCGTTGCTTCCGCAGTCTCAAGCGCGGGCGCGACCGGTGTTTATCCGTTCGGCTAGCGCCGCTATACTCCGCGGCCTGTTGAGGACGGCTTCTGGTTCTCGGACGAGCCCACCTCAATCACTTCCCAACCCATCTTAGGCATCCGTTTTCGATTTGTGCGTCCTAGTTCGGCGCGTCAGCGCGCCGCTCATCGCCGCTCGACGATTCATGACTAATCTCCATAACCACGCACTGGCAGAATGCCCGTGGGTTCGGCTGATTCGCCATTTGGGGCGCGCGGCCGGGGCCACGGTGTTGCTGCTATTGGCTGTTGGCTGCGGCACGACACGCAGCTCGGACAGCATGCGCACGGCGACCGAGATGATGCTGATGTCGTCGGCCATTGATAAGGCGGTCAACGAGATCAACTTCCAGCCGCTGAAGGGGAAAGAGGTGTTCCTCGACGGTGATCGCCTGAAAGGATTTGTCGACGAACATTACGTGGTTAGCACGCTCCGTCAGGCGATGTTTGCCAATGGCGTCATCGTCCGCCCGGATCGAGCTTCGGCAAAGTACATCGTTGAGGCGCGGGCCGGCGTGCTGGGAACCAACAGCAGTAGCGTGATGCTTGGCATCCCAGCCCTGAGCGTGCCCGGCGTCGGAACGATGGTCCCTGGCGTGCCAAGCGTCATTCCGGAAATCCCGTTTGCCAAAACGTCGCGTCAGGCGGGCATCGCCAAGATCGCCTTGTTTGCCTACAACCAGCAGACTGGCAAACCGATCTGGCAATCCGGCGCGCTTCCGACGAGCAGTGACGCTAAGAACACCTGGTTCTTCGGCGCTGGCCCATTCCAGAAGGGATCGATCTACGGTCATAACACCGGCTCGCAGTTTGTCGGCGGCGAAAAAGGCCTCGTGCCGGCGCCAGAAGAAAAGTCGATCGCCGCGGCGCGGGCATCGATTCCGGTCACCGCCGAGGCGGTCTTCGATGAGCCACCCGAAGAGGTCGCCAGCCTGCCCGAAAAGAAGGATGACGCACCAGCCACTCCCGGCGCGCCCGCAGCGCCTCCGGCGGCGGCGCCCCCAAAACCCGCGACGCCACCAGCGGCGCCTCCGCCTGTCACGCCACCGGTTGTGCAGGCCAGTGTGCCGCTAGAGCAGGCGGCGCCGGCGTCGGCCAATGGAATCATGACCGCGGTGGGAGCCGGCTCGAAAATGCTCAATGAGCGCGCCCACCCTTAACAGGACTTCCGATAATAAGTATGTGTTCC
>DASXPZ010000445.1:0-15596 GCA_036493275.1 Pirellulales bacterium | reverse complement strand
GACCGACGGCCGCGCGGTCGCGCGGCTGAACGACAACGAGATCGCGCTCAACGCCTGGGCCGCCGAAGATCTCAACGCGAAACCCGGCGACACGATCCGCGTCACCTACTTCGAGCCCGAGAGCACGCATGGAAACGTGATCGAGAAGACGGTCGAATTGAAACTGGTGGAAATCGTGGCGCTGACTGGGGCTGCGGACGATTCGCATCTCACCCCTACTCTGCCCGGCGTCACCGATCAGCTTTCGATCTCGGATTGGAATCCTCCGTTTCCATTCGACAGCAACCGCATTCGCAAGCGCGACGAAGAATATTGGGACGATCACAAAGCCACCCCCAAGGCGTTCGTTTCGCTGGAGACTGGACGAAAATTGTGGGGGAGCCGCTTCGGCAACACGACGTCGCTGCGAGTTCCTGGTGGTGAAGGGCAAACGGCCGAAAAGCTTGCAGCGCTGTTCAAGCCAGATCCGCCGGCGATGGGTTTTGAATTCCGCCCGGTGAAGATGTTGGCTTTGCAAGCGTCGGCCGGCACGACTCCGTTTGAATTTCTGTTTTTGGGATTCAGTATTTTCATCATCGTCGCGGCGCTGGCGCTCGTGGCGATCTTGTTTCGGCTGGGCGTCGACGCCCGCGCGCGCGAAGTAGGGCTGCTGATGGCGATTGGCTGGCCGATGGCCCGGATTCGGCGAGCGCTACTGGCCGAAGGGCTGTTGGTGGCGACCGCAGGCGCGGCGATCGGCGTGCTGTTGGGAATCGGCTACGCGTGGCTGATGATCGTTGGCCTGACCACCTGGTGGGTCGCGGCGATCACAGCGCCTTTTTTGCGATTGCACGTTGTGCCTGCCACGCTGCCAATTGGGGCCCTGGCCGGCGTCGTCACGTCGGGGCTGGTGATCTATCGCGCCGTGGCCCGGCTGCGAAAATCGAGCGTCCGTTCACTGCTGGCCGGGCAGACCGAGCAACCGTTCAATCCGGCGCGCCGGCCGGGAATGGCCCGCTGGATCGCTCCCGGCGGGCTCGTTTTGGCCCTGCTAACGGGGCTTTCGGCCGTGGGGCTGAGTGGCGAGGCCCAGGCCGGGGCTTTTTTCGGCTCAGGCTTTCTCGTCCTGGTGGCGCTGTTGGCGATGATTTCGACGCGATTGCGCGCCGGAAGTGGCGGCTCGCTGGTGACCGTGGGGCCCGGCGCCATTGCGCGACTGGCCCTTCGCAACGCCGGCCGTCATCCGGGACGGAGCACACTTACGATCGGCCTGATCGCCGCGGCCAGCTTTCTGATCGTCGCCATCAGCGCGTTTCGGATCGATCCGAACGCCGACGCCACGGCTCGCGACAACGGGACGGGCGGATTCGCGATCGTCGCCGAAAGCGCGCAGCCGATCTACCAAGATCTCAATAGCGACGACGGCCAGTTCGATCTCGGCCTCACTCCCACCGATCGGAAGCAAATGACGGGCGCCCATGCGATTGCGCTCCGCGTCGCGGCCGGCGACGACGCCAGTTGTTTGAATCTTTACCAGGCGCAACAGCCGCGCGTGCTGGGGATCCCACGCGAAATGATCGAGCGCGGCGGCTTCGCCTGGGCAGGCTCGAGCGCAAAGACGCCGGAAGAGAAGGCGAACCCCTGGCTGCTGCTCGAATGCGATCTGCCGCCGGTCGACGGCCAGCCGGTCACGCCGGTGGCGATCGACGTCGCCACGGCGAAATACGCACTCCACCTCAGCGCCGTCGGCGCAACATATGAAATTACCGACGGCCGCGGCAAACCGCTCCGCCTGCAAGTCGTGGGCTTGTTGGCGGGCAGCGTGTTGCAAGGTTCGCTGTTAATGGCTGAAGCGCCGTTTTTGAAAAACTTTCCGGACACCAGCGGCTATCGTTTCTTCTTGATCGACGCGCCGGCGGCCGAAAGCGACACGCTTTCCCAGACTCTCGAAGGGGCGCTCGGTGATTATGGCTTCGACGCGGAATCGGCGCCGGTCCGACTGGCCGAATATTCGGCCGTGCAGAACACTTACCTCTCGACGTTCCAAAGCCTCGGAGGGCTGGGGCTGTTGCTGGGGACGATCGGACTGGCGGCGGTGCAGTTGCGCAACGTCGCCGAGCGGCGCGGCGAGATCGCCCTGTTGCAAGCCGCTGGATTCCGGCGTGCACTGGTCGCGCGAATGGTGGTGTGGGAGAATGCCTTTTTGCTGGTGGGAGGGCTCGCCGTGGGTTGCCTGGCGGCGCTCGTGGCGCTGCTGCCGCACCTGGTGGGGGGCGCGGCGCGACTGCCCTGGGGTTCGGTCGCGCTGACGCTCGGGCTGGTGCTGGGAGTGGGGCTCGCCGCGGGCATGGCCGCGGTGGCCGCCGCTGTCAGGGCGCCCATTCTGGCGACGCTTCGCGGAGAATAAACGCCGCTCGCTTCGCCACCGCTGAACCGCCCACTTCGACCGACAAACAAGGAACACGAAATGGCGCCGCTCGATGGTTACCACGTCCTCGATCTGTCGCTCCTGCTGCCAGGGCCGCTGGCGACGCAGATCTTGCGAGACCTGGGCGCGCGGGTGACCAAGATCGAACCGCCGGCGCCGGGAGACTACATGGCCCTCTGGCCGCCGATGGTGGGCGAAGTCGCCGCCACGTATCACGCGGTGAATCGGGGTAAGGAGATTATCTCGCTCGACTTGAAGAGCGAGGCGGGGCGCGAGCGTTTTTTTGAACTCGTCGCCACGGCCGACGTCGTCGTCGAAGGATTTCGGCCCGGCGTTCTCGACAAGCTGGGCGTCGGTTTCAAAGAGCTCAGCCGGCGGAATCCGCGGATCATTCTTTGCAGCATTTCCGGCTACGGACAATCGGGGCCCTACTCGCTACGCGCAGGGCATGACATCAACTATCAGGCGCTCGCGGGCGTACTCTCGATCTCCGGCGGTGAGCAGCCGCCGAACCCTCCGTTGCAAGTCGCCGACACCGCCGCCGGCAGTTACGCCGCGGCGATGTTGATCCTGGCGGCGGCCCTGGAGCGCGATCGGACCGGCCGCGGGCGACACATCGACGTCAGCATGTCCGAGCAATTGCTTCCGCTGATGACCACAACCTTTGCGGCGGCCGACGCTCTAGAGCGCGACCCTGCGCGTGACGGCGAGCTGCTCAGCGGCGGCGCGCCATGCTACGGCGTTTACCGGACGAAAGACGGCCAGCACATCACGCTCGGCGCGCTGGAGCCAAAGTTCTGGTTGAGCGTACTCGAGCAACTGGGGTTAGCCGATATAGCAGGGGCGGCGTTTCATGGCGGGCCAGACGCGCCGCGGATCGCGGCCCGCTTGGCCGAAGTCTTTGCCAGTCGCTCGCGCGCCGAATGGGAAGCCGTTTTTCAAACCGCCGACGCCTGCGTGGAGCCGGTGCTAGGCTTTGGAGAAGTCCGCGCGCATCCCCACTGGGAAGCCCGCGGCAGTTTTGTCTCGCTGCCCACGCCTGACGGTCGCGAGCTGCGCGTCCCCAAGATGCCGGCGTCGCTGGCCGGGTTCGATACGGAAGAAAACAAGAGGCAGTGATCGTCGCTTGCGCCGCGCGAGAGGACGTTCGCGGGTCCGCTTGATTTTTCGACCTCTTTAGCGCATATATTCTTGCTGCAGGCACTGATCAACATCGATCGATTTTATCGCTTCAGGAGGGCCCAATGCTGTCAGCGCTCGCCGGCGTGCTCATCGTCCTGATCGTTGTCATGCTGCCGATCTGGGGGGTCGCCAAACTATTGTTTAGTGAGCCGCTGAAATAATCGCGACGTCGCGCTATAGCAATTCGCGGAGCGGTTTCAGGCCGCCGTCGACCAAAAACTGTGGGCGGCCGCTCAGATCATTGACGGTGGCGCTGGCGACGTCGATTCCCAGCGTGTGATAGAGGGTGGCGAACATCTCGCCAAATTTCACCGGCCGCTCGATCGCTTCGCCCCCCACGCGGTCGGTCGCGCCGATGACCTGCCCGGTGCGCAATCCGCCGCCGGCCAACAGGCCGAACGCCACGCGCGGCCAGTGATCGCGGCCGACGTTGGCGTTGATCGTCGGCGTGCGGCCGAATTCGCCCCACACGGCCACGGCCACGTCCTTTTCGAGACCGCGGTCGCGCAGGTCGTTCAGCAGCGCAGTCAACGCGCGGTCGAGGACTTCCAAATCCTCGCGGCAGCGGTCGAAGCACGACCCGTACGGATGGCCGTGCCAATCCCACTTGCTGTAGTTGACCGTCACCACGCGGGCGCCGGCTTCCACGAGTCGACGCGCCGCCAGAAAACTTTGGGGCACGCGCGGGGCGCCGTTGCCATCGATCGAGACCGTGGGGTCGCCCCGCCCATAACGCTCGACGGTCTTTGGGTCTTCGCGCGAAAGGTCGAGCGCTTCGGCCAGCCGCGACGAAGTCAGGACTCCCATCGCTTGTTCGGTGAAGGCGTCGATGCCGGTCATCATGCCGCGTCCGTCGGCCTCGCGGCGAAAGCGATCGACGCTGGCCAGCAGTCGCCGCCGATCGTGAAGTCGATCGTTCGTGATCCCTTGCAGCACCAAATCTTCGCGGCCGTCGCCCAAGGGTCGAAACGGGGTATTCGCCACGCCCAGAAAGCCGGGGCCGGGTTCGTTGTACGGACCGTGGGTGCAAGGATAGCAAAGGCTCACGCACGGCGGCACGCCCGGATCGACGGCGCCTTGCAAACGCGCCACCGTGGCGCCGATCGTCGGCCAGCCGCCGCTCGCGTTCTGCTTGGGGTCGCGCCCGGTGAAGCTTTGAAACGCGTCGTGATCCGCCTGGCAATCGACGATCGAACGGACGACCGTTAACCGGTCCATCATGCGGGCCAGCCGCGGCATGTGTTCGCAGATCTCGACGCCGGGGACGTTTGTTTTGATCGGACGGAACGGGCCGGCGACTTCGCGCGGGGCGTTCGGCTTCAGGTCGAACATATCGAGGTGGGGGGGCCCGCCCACCAGGTAAATCAGAATCACCGACTTGGGCCGCTTGCGTCCGCTGCCAGCGGCTTCTGCGCGCAGCAGATCAGGGAGCGTGATTCCGGCTGCTCCCAAGGCGCCAATGCGCAAGAAGTTTCTCCGCGAAAGGCGATCGCAGAACGGCTGTCGATCCGCAGGGCCGTAGACTTTCAGCATGCGGGAGTTTCCTCTCGCTGGCGGTGAATCGCAGGCCCAGCCTTCGGGCGAGGCCACGGCCCAAGATAGCAGGCCGGCGGGAATCAGGGCAATGTTTGCGGCGGAACTCCCCCCAGGAGACTTGTCGGAAAGCTCGTTCGGGCCCGAACGTGCGCAGGCAAGATTGGCAGACTTGGCGATTTCTCCGGGGGACGGGGTCCATCCTAACGCGCGTTAAAGTCTTCCCAGCTTGCGAATTCCATCAATCGGGGCTGCCGATTGTGACGGAAAGTCTAATCCGGCAAGTTGCGCCATGACGATGGACCTTACCGTATCTGACGGTTGTGATGGCGCACCGGCGCCGTCCGTTCCTCTGAGGGGGGGTCCGTGGTGATTCGATCGAGTATTGGCGCATGCCAGGGCGAACATTGCTGCGCGGCGCGCGCCTTCGCGCGACCGCTTTGCGCAGCGATCGTCGTCTGCCTGGCGCTCGCCGGGGTATCGCAGGCTCAGGTGATTGGAACGGATGGCGTTGCGCCTGTTTCTTCCGGTAGCAGCTTCATGAGCGCCATGAGCCTGCCGGGCGCGCAACGCATCTGGGGCGGTTTTGTCGGAGCGGACCGCGGCCTCGGTTATCAGGGAAGCTACTTCTCCGTCGGCGGACTGGCGCCTTTGACGACCGACGTCCTCGATGGCACCTGGTTCTTCGATGGTCGCGGACACGTCGCCACCGATAACGGTCGATTCTTCGGCAACTTCGGTCTCGGCCGACGGACTTACTTCGATCCATTCCGCTCGATCATCGGGCTGAGCGGCTGGTACGACTACGATGGCGACGAGTACGCAGGCTTCGGCCACTCGTTCAATCAGATGGGCGTGACGGGCGAAATATTCAACGACGCCTTCGATTTTCGCTGCAACGGTTACATGCCGGTTGGGAAGAATTCGTTTTGGTTGTCGCCCAACGAGTTCTATCAGCACAACATCTTGGTCCTCAACGGCATCGACTCCGCGCTGACCGGCGTCGACGCCAAGTTCAGCCTGCGCCCGCGGATTATGCAGCCCTTGAACGGCTACATCGACATCGGCGGTTACGGCTTTAAATCGAGCGCCGTCAGCGGATTTGGCGGCGTGTCGACTGGTTTTGGCGTCCAGCCGATTCCGGGCTGGGCCGTCAACATGGAAGTCAACCACGACGATACGTTCGGCACGACCGGGTTCATTCGGGTGGCGTTCAGCTTCGGCGGCTCGCCGGGCAACTCGCGCACCCAGAACCGCTTGTTGGAACCGACTCGCCGCAACGACCACATCGTCCGCTTCAATCAGCAGCCGGAGTATGCGACGAACCCCGTGACGGGACAACTGTGGAACGTGATCCATGTGGATAACACCAACAAGACCTACGGCGCCGGCACGGCCGAAAATCCGTTCAAGACCTTGAAAAGCGGCGAGATCGCCTCGGCTCCGAACGACATCATCTACGTTCACCACGGCGACGGAACTTCGGCATTCTACGATAGTGGCATCGTGTTGAAGGACACCCAGCAACTCTTAGGCTCCGCCATCTCGCACACCATCATTACCACGGAAGTCGGGGCCTTCGCGCTCAAGCCCATTGATTCGCTGAATCCGATCATTACCAATCCAACGGGAGCCGCGGTGACGCTGGCGAATCATGACGTCGTTTCTGGCTTCACCATCCAAAGCGCAATGGTGGGGATTAGCGGCAACGGGATCTCGGGAACGATCATCGACCGTAACACGATCAACAGCTCCGTTTCCAATAGCATTCAGTTGACCAGCTTCGCAGGCGACGCCGACCTCAGCACGAATACGATCACCACCGCCGGGGCGGACGCCATTCACGTCGAAAGCAGCAACGGAAACTTCGAAGTCCACGGCAATACCATCACCGGGGCCAAGCTGGATGGCATTCACTTCGTGGACAGCTCAGGCAACTTTCACCTGCACGACAACAACATATCGAAGTCTGTCCATAACAGTGAGGATTTCGAAGAGACGACAGGCTCGGCCTTACTCGAACACGAGACGCTCCAAACCAATGCGCTTGGCTCACTTAACGGCGTCAATGTCTTGAATACCGCGGGAGAGTTCACTATCGAGATCAAGAGCAGCACTATTGTGGGCAACGGCACGGGCATCACGGTCGATGGATCGGGCCTCGGCACCGTGCTCAATGCGGCAATACATGACAATCTGCAGATCACCTCGAACGTCGGCGACGCCATCAAGGTCGCCTCGCGCGATAGCGCCGTGGTCAACTTCGCCATCTTGGGCAACAAGGCGATCAACTTCAACGGCATCACGGGGGGCGGCGGCGCCGGCTTGCGACTCTACACCATGGACGGCACGCTGAATGGCCTGGTCGAGAGCAATGTCTTCACGCTCAACGCCGGATCTTCTGCCGCGATCGTCGAACAAGCGGCCGGTGTGAATGCAGTCTTCGACGGGGATTCGATCACGAATCTGACGTTTCGTTCAAACATCTTCAATGGCAACTTCAATAGCACGACCCCGGGCACTGCCAATGGCGACGGCATGACCTTCGACTACCACAATACGAATACGGACATCAACCTGCTCGATATCGAAGGAAATCAGGTACTCAACAGCAGCGGCGTCGGCATTGGAGTCTTTGCGAATTACAATAGCAAACCCGGCATCAACGCCGTCGTCGACGCCACGATCAAGAACAACCTGGTCCAGGGAAGTCTGCATGACGGATTATTCGTAGTTGCAGGCGATGGAACAGTGGTGCGCTCAACGATCAGTAGCAATACCTTCAACACGAACGTCAGCCCGAACTCACCGAGCATACTCCTCGATGAGGCAGTCCATTTCTTCAGCACGGGATCGGGCGCCTTGATCGCGTATGTCGACGACAACTCGATCACCAATAGCGGTCAACCCGGTACGGAAGACGTCAGCGGAATCAAGGCCGAATCCTCCGGTTCTTCATCCATCGCACTCGAGGCTACCAATAACAATATCAACAACAGCGCGAACCATGCCATTACCTTGACGGTGGCCGACAACTCTGAAATGGCCGCGCTCATAAGAGATAACAATCTGACGAACAGCCATATTCCACGCGACCTCGATGCGCGGATCGACGCTTCTGGAACAGCGATGGCACGACTCTGCGTGGAACTGACGAGCAACAATTCGTCAACCGGTTACAACTTGCAGAATCTTGGCACGGGTAGCATATTTGGATACAATGATAACGGCTTGAACGTCGGACTCGTGAATGCAGGAATGAACGTCACGCTCGAGCCGCCAGGGACTTGCGCCACCTTTTTCAACTTATTGAGCGTCTTCCCCTGATGACTTCTAAAGGGAAGCTGTGCGATGGCGGCAGGCTATCGACCGTCCCTCGGCTTGGGGTTTGAAGGGAAAGGGACCGGGGTCAGAACTGGCCCCACTGCCGGCGCGGCTTCTTGGGGAATGACCTGACCAGCGGCTTGAATCACGCTGACTTTCGCTGGCTGGTTCGCCTTGGCGGCAAGTCGCTCCCGCACCAACCCGGCGACTTGCTCGGCTTGCTTCGTCACCGGATGGTCCATTCCCAGCGCGGCGCGATCGATGGCGACGGCGAGCGTCACTAGCGGCTCGGCTTCGGGGTAGCGTCCCTGATTACAGAACAGGACCCCTAAACGCAACAGCCCTTCGGCGACGGCAGGGCTTTGGGCGCCAAATGCCCGCTGAGAGATTTTGATGTCTTGCCGGAAGAGAATCTCCGCCTCGGCGAACTTCTTTTCCGCCAGCAACGACATTCCCAGATTTGCCCGCGCCAAGCTGGTCATGGCGTGCGATTCGCCCAGCGCCGGCGAAAAAAGATTGAGCGCTTGCTGAAGCCGAGGGCTGGCCGCCGCATAGTCTTTGGAGGCGAAATAGGCTGAGCCCAAGTTGAACAAGCTGTGCGCGATCAGTGGATCATTGGCAGGCAAGTTCTTTTGGCGAATCTCCAGCGCCTTGTTGAGCGTTTCGATCGCCAGCGGCAGGTTCATCCGATCGTATTCGAGCATCCCCAAATTATTGAGCTGCCGCGCGTACTCGATGTGCGTCTCGCCCCACAACACACCCGACCTCTGCGCCGCCTCGGCCAGCAGCGGCTCGGCCTCTGTGTATTTCTTTTCCATTTGCAGAATCAATCCCAGCCGGCTGATCGAGGCGATCGTGTCGGGATGCTCGCGCGTGAAAACTTGCTCGCGAATCGCCAGCGCCTGCCTGGCCAACTTTTCGGCCGCGGCGTTTTCTCCCGCCGCCTGTCGCCATTCGGCTTCTTGATCGAGCAGGTTCCCCACTGTGTAATCGGCCGGGCCCCAGAGATGCTGAGCGCCAGCCCGCGCGTGAGCAATTTCTGCAAGGGCCGTCGGTCGCGCGCCGCGCTTCCAATTCTGTTGCGCGCTGGCTTCTTCGGCCTCGCCGTTCAAATAGACTGACTTCTGGGCCGCGTTCAGTTTTTGCAGTCGGGCCGAATGGGACAACGCCAGGCGGGCGCTGCGAGTTTGCCAGGCGTCCGCGCCGTATCGCTTTTCGATCAGCGCCAGAGTTTCCTTGCGCGCCGCGGCGGCCTGATCGAAGTAACCCCGTCGCTCATGCTTCTCCGCGCTCTTCGTGAGTCGCGCGAGCTGGATTGCCAGGTCGCGTTCGCTCTCGGCTGCCGCCGCGGTTTTGCTTTCGTCTTTGCCAGAGCCGCCGGCCTGCGCTTTTTCAATCGTCGGCGCCGCGGGGCGCTCTTCCTGCCCGCGCGAACAGCCACCCAAAAACAATGCCAATAGAAATAGAAAATAGCTTCGTCGCATGGCGAAGTGCGCTCGCAAAAGAGAAGTGAGGCCGAACGCCGCGTTCGGAACGAACGATGAGTGATGTGCAGGCGGCGCCAGACAGGAGCCGCTCGACGCGGCCAGGGACGCCTACACGCGGGCGAATTAAACCAAACCGCCGCAGCGGCCGAAATGGCAATTTCGGGCCAAGAAGCGGCAAGCGGCAAGCTGGGCAAGCCGGTAAAGCGATCGGCCGACAAATACGCCTCAAATGCCCGCCTGCCCACCCCCGTAGAATCGCGACTCTCGCTGGTTTAAAGTAGTCAGGCGCCTACCAACTAACTGAAGCTCCCCCCATTTTCGCCCGCTGTTGGCAATGCTTCGGCTGGTAATCCGATGACTTTGACTGTGCGAATATTGTACAGGTCTTCCCGAAACGCTGAATGGAGTCAAATCGAACTGACTCCTCAAGAGTACTTCGATCCCGACTTGGACAAGCCGCTTGATATTGATTCGGTACCACGGCACGACCACGCGCTCGCCTATCTCAACGCGGAAAGCTCAAAACAAATCACGCTGACGCGAATGATTGTAGAAAACAGATCGCAGCAGAAGCAGCGCGAGATTGCGACGACCTATTGGAATGAAGGCAAGAACTGGGCCGCCGAAGTCAAGGAAATCCATAATGGCAATCTCGCATACTGGGAGTTGATCCTGAACACGCTGGTGAGCGACAATCCAGAAGTGTGGGAGGTGCTCAGGCTCGGTCGAGAGGACGGCCTACTTACGGTATATTCGCACAGCGTAATTGAGAGGCGGTCGGACGGATCGGAACTAGATAATCCGATTCCACACTAGCGATTCGCTGGCGGTGACTCGAACGCATTTGTCCGACCCCACCCTGATTCGTACGCTTTGTCCCCATAGATTCGCGCGCCGCGTTGGTTTAAAGTGGCAAGGCGCCTGCCCTCCGGTTTTATCCCACCTTTTTCGCTCGCCTGGGAGTTGAACATGCCTGCGATTTTCTCTTTGCGTTGCTTTGGATTTCGTGCATCGTCCCTCGCGATTGCTACGCTGCTCATCGTCACGACGCTGCACACAGCAACCTGTGCCAATGATGAACCCGCCAAAACGGAAGCCGCTTCCGCTGGTCCGCGCGTCTTGGCCGGAAAGCCGTCGAACGATAAGCGTTTGCAACCGCTCAAGAATCTGAACGGTTACTTTCCATTCCAGCCGCCGGCGACCAAGGAAGAATGGGAAAAGCGCGCCGCGCATGTTCGTCGGCAGATCCTGGTCTCGATGGGGCTGTGGCCCATGCCGGCCAAGACGCCGGACAATGCCGTGATTCATGATCCGGTCGATCGGCCGGAATACACCGTCGAACGAGTCTACTTGGAAAGCTATCCGGGTCACTTCGTCACCGGCAGTTTGTATCGTCCGAAAGGGGTAACCGGACGGCGGCCAGGCATTCTTTGTCCCTATGGCCATTGGGACAATGGACGATTCACCGATGCCGGCCGCGCATCGGTCCGCAAGCAGATTGTCGAAGGGGGCGAGCGCTTCGAAGCAGGCGGCCGCAGCCCGCTGCAATCAATGTGCGCTCAATTGGCCCGCATGGGCTGCGTTGTCTTTCAGTACGACATGGTCGGTTACGCCGACAGCATTCAGATTCCGTTTGCCATCGCGCATGGTTACAAAGCGCGCCGTCCGCAGTTGGAAGGGACCGAGAGCTGGGGTTTTTTCAGCCCTCAGGCTGATCTGAATCTGCAAACCATCATGGGCTTGCAGACCTATAACTCGATTCGCGTTCTCGACTGGTTTAGCGGGCTGCCGGACGTCGATCCGGAGCGGATCGGCATGACCGGCGGCAGCGGCGGCGGCACGCAAACCTTTATCTTGTGCGCCATCGATCCCCGGCCGGCGGCGTCGTTTCCGGCCGTAATGGTCTCGACGGCGATGCAAGGAGGCTGCACCTGCGAGAACGCCTCGCTGTTGCGCAACGACACGGGCAATGTCGAGTTTGCGGCCCTGTTCGCCCCCAAGCCGCTCGGCATGACAGGCGCCGATGACTGGACCGTGCAGATCGCCACCAAGGGACTGCCTGAGTTGAAAAAGCTCTACACGCTGCTAGGAGCCCCAGACCTGGTGATGGCCAAGCCGCTGAATCAGTTCGGCCACAACTACAACTATGTCAGCCGCGCGGTGATGTACAGCTTCTTCAACAAGCACCTGAAGATCGGGCTGGAAGAGCCGATCGTCGAAGAGGAATATAAACCTCTGACTATTCCCGAAATGACGGTCTGGAGCGACAGCCATCCGCGTCCGCTGTCGGGCGACGACCACGAGCGCAAGCTGACGCGCTACATGGCGGACGAAGCGAAATCGCAACTCGCGGCTCTCGCCCCGCGCGACGCCGCCAGCCTGGCCGAGTATCGCCGCGTGGTCGGCGGCGCGTTCGAAGTGATCATCGGCCACGGCTTGCCGGCGGCGAAAGACGTCGAGTTCGAGATGCGCGACGAGCTCGACCGCGCCACGTACATGGAGTTCAGCGGCCTGTTGAAAAACAAACAGCACGGATCGGAGTTGCCTGTCGTATTTTTCTTTCCGCACGATTGGAAAAAGACGGTCGTCCTGTGGCTCGATGCCGCGGGCAAGGCGGGCCTTTACGCCAGCGACGGCGCGCCTAAGCCCGAGATTCGCAAACTGATCGACGCCGGTTGCGCCGTGGGCGGGATCGACTTGCTGTATCAGGGTGAATTCAATCCGGAAGGCAAGCCGCCGGAGAAGGCCCGTCGCGTGATCGGAGATCGAGAATTCGCCGGCTACACGCAAGGCTACAATCATTCCCTGTTCGCCAGCCGAGTACAGGACATTTTGACGTTGGCCGCATTCGCCAAAGAGCATGACTACGGGCCGGAACGGATCGACCTTGTCGCGCTCGATAGCACTGGCCCATTGGCGGCGGCCGCGCTTTCGCTCACGGGCAACGCCATCGATCGCGCCGCAATCGACACCGTCGGATTTCGCTTCGCGAAGGTGGCGGCGATCGACGACCCCAACTTCTTGCCCGGCGCAGTGAAGTACGGAGACATTCCCGGCTTCTTATTGCTCGCCGCGCCGCACAAGTTGCTGCTGGCCGGCGAAGGAAACGAGGCGCCGGTGATCATCGCCACCAGTTACAAAGCGTCAGGTCAGCCAGACGGCGTGAAGCTCTACACCGGCGCCAAAGAAGGGGAAGCCGCCGCGGCGGTCGAGTGGCTGTTGAAGTAAAGCAATGGCAACGAACGCTTTGGAAGCGCCAGGAACTTTGCGGGCCGCACTTAGCGCTTCGGTCGGCAATTGGCGTTCGGGGAGGGCGAGGCTCCTGCCGAGCCACGAAGCGAAAAAATCTCGCTGCTATTTGAAAACAGCTTGCCAGGCGCGGTACGATCAAGGCATGAAACGGATGCCAATCGTCGCCATCTCGACGGGGCTGTTTGCGATCTGCGCGTTGCTGTTTTGCGCGCCTTTCGCCATGAATGATTGCGACACTCTCGATGAGGCAATCGCTCGTCTTGTGCTGGCGATCGGCGTTACGGGCTTTGGATTTTGGTTTGGCCTGACTCTGGAACAGTTGTTCGCGGACGATCCTCCGGCCAAGCATTAGGAACGTGATTAGCGGCGCGCGGCTCGGCGGGAGCCTCGCCCTCCCTGGCGCCCGACTTCGATCGCCATCTTCTTCCGCAGGTAGAATGATTGCGCGAATTCAAAAAACGAAAGCGGCCGCGAAGCGTTGGGCTTCGCGGCCGCGTTAGACATTTCGAGACTCAGATTCGCGCCCAAGCGAGGATCGCTACATCGCCAGTCGTTACGGCACCAGCGCCACGCCGGCCACCCATACGCCCGCTTCCAGCAAACCGGCTCGCAAGCTGATGGGGACGTTCGGAATGATCCGCGGTGCGCAACTGCCAGGGCGGTAGTACCCCAAGGCGTAGATGCATTCACCCGGCGGCTCCAAGCCCATCTTGTAGGGCAGGATCGGCAACACCAGGTAGAACTGAGCGGCCGAGATGAACGGCTGCAACAGTGGCGAGGCCGTATGGCCATAGCGTTCCAGGTCCCAATCCTCGAAGTAGAGCGGCTTGTGGCAGAGCGACGAGGCCTTCCAGGCGTACGTGGTGCAGGCAAAGTCGCGCGGAACGAAAGTCTCGTCCCCCAGTCCGCATTCGGCCGGGAACGGACCCGGCTCGGCCGCGATGTTGATGCTGATCTGGTCTAGCGGTTTCAAATCGCGCGGCGTCGGGCAGCGTCCGGGTAGAAGACCGCTTTGCGCCCCCTGTTCCCTTGCGGGGGGATTGAACTGATCGGGCTCACGGGCCGGCTGCTCGTTTTCGAAGGGACTTCTTTGCGCGCCCCCTTCTTGCAGACCGGCTTGATCGATCGACTCGTTCTCGCGAGAGACTTGCTGGGGCTGCCCTTCTTCCGGCGCCAACTCCGGCCCGACCTCGTCTACACCCGAGACGCGTCGGATCGAAAGCGAACCGCTATTCGGGTCGATGGTCCCGCCCGAGAAGGACGAAGGATCGGCTTCGTTGAGCCGCTGCACTCCGTAGCCGCGAATGAGGCTGGAGGAATAAGGACGCGCGGCTCGATCGAGCCGGCTGCTCTTCAATGTGTGTCGGTTCCGCACGTCGAGAGACTGCTCGGCGGACACGGTTTTCACTCGCAGCGTCGAACCGGACTGCGAGTTGGCGGATGATTCATAAGACGCTGAAGTTACCGTTGCGGCGGGCGCGGCCGACTCGGCAGTCTGGCGGTCAAAGACATCGGCCGCATTGCGCCCAGTGACAGGCTGCGCGCTGCTTGTTTGCGGCGCAGCAGCAGCAGCATCGCCTGCGACGTCTGGCGTTCGCCAGGTGAGCTTGCCGACACGGGCGGCGCTCTGAATGGCGTCGGCCAAAGCGGACCGATCCGCCAGCGGCGCCACGGCCAGCGCCAGCGCGGCGATCGTCAGGCTGGCGGCCATGCTCCGGCGGGGAGCGTGGCGCGGAATCGCGCTAGTTCCCTTCGCCTGGGGCGTAGTGGCCGCTGTAGTTTGGTGCTTCCTGCGTGATAGCAATGTCATGTGGATGACTCTCCCGGACGCTCGCCGGTGTGACCTGAATGAATCGCGAATCCTTCCGCAACGCTTCGATCGATTGCGTGCCGCAGTATCCCATCCCCGCTCGCAACCCACCGATGAGCTGGTAGACGAACGAGCTGAGATTTCCTTTGAAGGGGACGCGCCCTTCGACTCCCTCCGGCACAAACTTATCGGTTCCGCGTTCGCCCCCCTGGCGATCGCGCTCGCTGGAGCCTTTGACCATGGCGCCAAGCGAACCCATTCCGCGGTAGATTTTAAACGTTCTTCCTTGAAACAGAATCTGGTCGCCAGGGCTCTCGGCCAGGCCGGCAAACAAGCCCCCGATCATGACGGCATGGGCGCCAGCGGCGATGGCCTTGGTCAGGTCGCCCGAGTAACGGATCCCACCGTCTGCGACGAGCGGAACTCCGGCCTGTTTGGCGGCCTGCGCGGCCTGGTAAATTGCAGTGACCTGTGGAACCCCCACGCCCGAGATGATCCGCGTTGTGCAAATTGACCCCGGGCCAATTCCCACTTTCACGGCGTCCGCTCCCGCGGCGATCAGGTCCTGGCAACCCTCCTTGGTGGCGATGTTTCCCGCCAC
>DASXPZ010000444.1:0-3392 GCA_036493275.1 Pirellulales bacterium | reverse complement strand
CATCAACTGGTATTCGTTCATCATCCCTTTCACCGGATCATACGTTTGTCCTTTGCGTCTGCGGGTTTCGACCGATACGCCCACGTACTGATCGTCCTCGAATCCGAAGCTGAGCATGGTGTGCGCCAGGGCCGGATCTTCAGGGAAAGGGATGACCAGGAAGTCGACCTCCTTGATCTTGTTCAGGTCGAAGGTCTTGTCGTAGTAGTTCACCGTGTAGTCGTTTTCGGTGCGATAGTCGCAATTGCGAATGTTGTGGACGGTGAGCATGTTGCCGTAGAAGTCCGCGGTTGGCAGCACGGCCTGGTCAGCGGACCAATCGGCAACGCTCTTCGGCCGCATCGTCTGGCAACCGGTCGAGGCCGATGCCAGCGCTATCAACGCGAGCAGCGTCACGGCGCCCCGGACGCCGGGAGCACGAGCTGGGGCTCGGTTCGCAGAGCGAAATTGGATTCTTTCGGGCATTGAACTTATCTCGACGTCTTCATTCGTGATCGAAGCGCCGCGGTGCATCTCCGGCGCGCGCGGCCCTTTTTAGCAATCTTCGTGCCACGGTCCCGCAGGGTTGTCGGATTGCTTGAACTCTCGATCGCAACGTCTGATTCGCGTGGCGGTTAACGACGAATCATGCGCGGCGGGCCGAACGCTAGCGTCGCGATCGCAAGAGGAAGCGACGCGCAGAATCGGCGCGTTCGATCGCGCAAAACCGGCCGATTCAGGCGCGAAAGTGCGCGAGCTGATAATGCGAGCCGGGGCGCCGGAAATGTCCAGGCGCTGAGGCCAGGACGAGATTAGGGCGTTGCAACGCCTGTGTCTGAGATCGGAGTCGTCGCGGGGGGCGCGGGCGCCTGCGAAGCTTCGGTCGCAGCGGCCGCCGCTGGCTTGCCGAGTTTCGTCAAAAACTCTCCCGCCTTGGTCCAGCCGGCCGAGACGAAGCTGTCGCTGGTGAATTGCAGCTTGTCGGCGTTGGCGGCGATCGCCTGGTTCAACTTCCGCACGATCTCTCCCTCTCGGCTGTGCAGCTCTTTATCAAGCGTGCGGCGCATCCGATCGCCGAATTCATTCGCCGCCGGGCCGTCGAACTTGCTGACCCGGCGGAGGTCGACGTCGACCAGCGACAAGTGGGCCGCGTTGACGCGCGGCTCGACCATCAGCGTCCCCAATCCGCCGCCCGCAATCGGCCGGAGAGCGACCTCGCACTCCACGCGCGCTTCGACGACGCTGGCGGCTTCGGCCTTGAAGTTCATGAATTTGACCCCGCGTCGCCAGCGCTCGACACGCGCTTCGCCGTCGATGCGAGCGGACAGATACAATTCGAACGCAAGTTGCCCCGGCGCGGTCCGCCGCAACTTTTCGACCCGAACTTGCAGATTTTGCTCGGGGTCGATCAGATTGATTTTATACTGTGTCCACAGGCCGTGGTTGACCTCCTTCTTGCGACGCTCGAGCTGGGGCCGTCCCTCTTCGCGCGAGATTTTCAGCCCGCGTGAGATTTGTTTTTTCTCGCCCCAGTCGTTCTCGCCGTTGAACTCGCGCGGCAGACTGTCGAGCATTGCCCGGCGAATTCCATCGGCTAACGACAACTCCGAAGGAGACGGAGTGGGCGCCGCTGGCGGCGCCTGTGAGAAAGCGATAGACGGCGCCGTGATCATCAGCGCGGCGGCGATCAAAAAACGCTGAAACGTCGGCATAACGACTCCGGGCCAAAGCTTGGCGAATGGATTCTATTCGCAGGACGCCATCGCGACGTGCAATACAAAGGCGATTACGCGACGACCGGACCTGTTCTTCTTATCGGCAGTTCGGCTCCGCTTGCGTAGCTAGGGCAACATAGGCAGGGCCAGTAACGCGGGCGGTAGCGATTTTGCCGAGCAAAAGGCCACTTCTGCCCAGTTCCGACATCAACTACGAACGGCCGGCAGGCACGGTTCGCGATTTGAGACCAGAACGGGCCCGTCAGGCTGGCGACGCTTTGCCAACCGCCGCAGTGCGGAACTCCGCCCGATAGACCGGTTGACCGTGCAGTCGCGTCCGGCGCTCGAAGTGCGTGCGATAGTCGAGGTCGTGCTCTGGCGCTAGTTCCGCCACTGCCAGCGGGCCGATCAGCCGCGTGCTTTGCGCGATCAGTTCCAGCGAGGTCGTGAAATACTCTTCGACGTCGGTCCAAAAATGGAGCGCTCCGCCGGGCACGAGCGTTCGCTCGACGTCGACTAGAAACGCCTCGTTCAGCACGCGCCGCTTTTTATGCCGGGCCTTCCACCAGGGATCCGGAAAGTAGACGTGGATCGCCGCGAGCGACGCGGCCGGCAGGATCTCGCGAAAGACGCGCAGCCCATCGCCGTTCACCATTCGCGCGTTTGGCAAGTCGAGACGCCCGAGCCGAGCCGCCGCAAAATGGGCGTACTTCTTCGCCAGCTCGATCCCCAAAAAATTGTGGGCCGGATTCGCCTGCGCCGCGCCCGCCAGAAACAGCCCTTTGCCGCTCCCCATTTCGACCTCCAGCGGAGCGGCCGTGGGAAAGAGCGCACTGGCGTCCCACGGAACGGGCAGGTCTTCGAGCGTCTTCAGCCAGGGCGCGTAGTCAAGCGCTGGATCGATCTTGCGGAGTGCGCGGCGTCCCATAATTTGCTCTGCTGGCCTGTCAACGGCAAGCGCTGTCGATAGGACGCGCCCCCGTGAAACGCCGTCCCCGTTAAGTGCCGTCAACCGGTCAGGGCAGTGCGACCGGTGATGGCTTCGAGTGGAATCCGAACGCCTTTGATCTCTCCCTCGCAGACAATGGAATCGCGGACCAGGCCCTGAAACCGCGCGCTGATCATCACGCCCGGCCGAATCCGCAGCAGCGACGCCACCAGCACCAGCCGATCGCCCGGCGTCACCACGTCGCGAAAGCGCACGGCGTGCAATCCGCCGAAGCCAATCATGTCTCCTTCCAACATTTTGTGCTTGCGGACGAAATAGCTGCAGAGCTGAGCCGCAGCCTCGCACATCAAAACGCCCGGCAGCACCGGCATGCCGGGCATGTGCCCGCGGATCCAGAATTCGTCCCGGGAGTAGTCCTTGTAACCGACGCAGATGTTGCGGGCTGGATCATCCAGGACGACGGCCGTCAGTTGCTCCATCTCATAACGCTGCGGATTATGGCGGCGAATTTCTTCGAGATCGGCCACGCAATGGTTGAGGTCGTACTCGGAGGGATCGAGGATCAGGTCTTTGCTGGCCATGCTGCGCTTCGAGGAAATTCGAGAATGTTCTGGTGAGACGCACGCCGGCGATTTTGCGTGGCTCGTTCGAGGAAACGATTTAGCCAGCGATACGCTTTCCGCCGCAGACTTAATTATAACGGCATTTGCGAACAATGTCGCCAAGTCCGCCATTCGTCACAATTAGCT
>DASXPZ010000443.1:0-7208 GCA_036493275.1 Pirellulales bacterium | reverse complement strand
ACATGCAGCGGATTGTGATCGAAGCGATCGACGACATCGCCTACGGGATGCTCGAACAGACCAAGTCGTTCGATAGCAAGCGGTTTTCGATCCACGTCCGCCGCGTCGACGGCCGCCAACTAATCAAGCCGACCATCTCGTTCGCCGGCGCCAACAATTCCCCCAATGTGACCATCACTGCGCAAACCGCCGAGCTCCGCTGCGATACCGAGCGGAATATTCTGGTCACCGTCTGTCGCAACGGCATCATGCACGTGCCGGGCCAGACCACGTTTCGCTTCGACGTGATCGAACGCGAGATTCCGCTGCACGACGCCAGCGGCAAGACCGACATGCGCGACCATCCGGCTCACGTGGCGCTGCGCGACGTGCCGGGAGTGGTCGAGCGCAGAACCGCCAATATCGAGCGACTCCGCCAGGAGATGGCCGTGCAGGCGACCTTGGCCGTCGTCACCGGCGATATTGCCGACCTGGCCAGCTCTTACTGGAAAGACACCCGCGAAGCTTTGGCGAATGAACAGGCGCAGCTCGCGCGAATTCTGACGGAGCCGCCGCGCCGCTGGGCGAACGGCTTTAGTTGTCTGTGTTTCGTGTTGATCGGCGCGCCGATGGCGATTCGCCTGCGTAACGCCGACATTTTTACCAGCTTCTTCGCCTGCTTTCTGCCGATCCTGATCGTCTACTACCCCCTCTTGATCTACGGCGTCGACAAAGCGAAGGACGGCGACCTGCCGAACTACTGCGTCTGGCTCGGCAATCTCATCTTGGCGCTGTGGGGACTGTATCTGACGAGGCGCGTCGTGCGATTTTGAACGGCGGGCCGCCCGTTGGGCGACGCCTGTTTCACGCACAACACACGCCTCAAGAGGCGGCGCCGCGGCACGGACCTATCCGTTACTTCCCTTCGCGCTCCTGCACGATCACCACCCAGCCGGGGTCGTATACTTCGGGATCATTCTGCCACGTTGGGACGAAGACCGGCTCGAAGACCGCCAGGTATTTGGCATTGGGTTCGTCGCTCAATAGGTCCTTGTAGGCCGGGTCGAGGCTGCCGTCGAGCGCCGGAGTGCCGTCCCCCAGTTGCAACTGCGCCAAACGTCGCTCGCGCAGTTTTTCCAATCGATCGACCAGCTCCGAATCGAGCCGCGGCAGATTCTTCACTCCTTCCGCGGTCGCCAGTTGTTTGGTGAGCGTGGCTACTAACCGTGGATGGTGCAAAATCATACCCCGCGCTTCGCTCCCTTCGACGACGTCAGGGCGCAGGCTGGCCAGCGTGGCCGTCTGCTCCTCCTCCAGACCGATCTGCAAGCTTTTGAATTCGCCGACGTCGATGCTCATCGCCAACACGCCGATCGGATCGCGCCCTTCGGGCTTATCGACGGGACTCCCCCAGATCGGGCTCACAAAGGCTACGCGAATGCGGCCGGTCGCCTTGCTCTGGTAGAGATTCGAAACGTAGGGTCTCCGCAGAGGGCGCACGTCGTCTCGTTTCGGCGTCGTCGGCAGGTCGAGTCCTTTGCCGTTGTAATAGTCGCGAAACCAGAACGATTCGTCGATCGTTTTGTCGTCGAACTCGGCTCGCGCGAGTTGCACGCCCTTGTCATTAAGAATGAACCAACTATCCGAGCGAGTCGAACCGTCGGTGCTCTTCTTGCACTCTTCGAGCCAGGCTTGCAGCTTTTTGCGAGGTTCGGAATCGCGCGGCTGGCCGTTGGCGTCTTTGAGCAACTTCGCCAGAGAGGCCTCATCCGCCTTGGCCTCGACAATTCGCAACCGCAGATCAATCTGGCTAGCCACGATCCGCGCGGCAAACTGCGCGGCCAGGCGCAACGACGATTGACGAGCCACTTCGGCCTTGTGCTGCATCTCCTTGGCCAGGTCGCTGGCTTCTTGCGCCGCCAGGCGGTCGGTCCGTTCCCGATCGTTCGCCCGCGCCAGAACTACGGCCGAGATCAGGCCGATGGCGGTCACCAGCAGCGTGGCGGCGGCGACCGAGATCGTCCAGTTGCGATGTCGGCGCGTGCCGCGCACCAGGCGCTCGCCCCAGCCTTCTTCGTAGACGCTGACCGGTTCGTCGGCCAGCCAGCGCTCCAGGTCCTCGGCAAAGTCGGTTGCCTTTTCGTAGCGATTTTCGGGCCGCGGAGACATGGCGTGGATACAAATCGCTTCGAGGGCCTCCGGCACGCAGCGACCACTTTTGGAAGGGAGCGGAAATCGTCCGGCCCGTTTGGGCTCGCGATAATCGAGTTCGACGTCGCCGCCCGTAAACGGCATCCGGCCCGTCAGAATGTTGTACAGCGTGACCCCCAGCGCATAGATGTCGCTGGCCGGCCCGACCTCGCCCCAACTCTTGTCCAATTGTTCCGGGCTCATGAAAGGGAGCGTGCCGCCAATCGATCCGGAAGGACCGGAGCCGCGATCGATGATTCGCGTTTGCTGCTCGACCATCGACAGCGCGTAGCGTTTGGCGTCGTCCAGCGGCGTGGCCAGGCCCCAGTCGACGATCAGCGTTTCGCCATAACTGCCGATCATGATGTTGTCTGGTTTGACGTCCAGATGCGCCACGCCGCGGTGGTGCGCGTAAGCCAAGGTATTGGCCGCCGAGGCCAAATGGCGAACCAGCGCGCAGAGCGCCAGGCGCTCTTGATGGCGCTCGGTTTTGGTCCCGTCGGCGGCGTGATACGCCGCGATGCTGGTCGAAAGCTTTTTGCCGCGGATGAACCGCATGGCGTAAAACGGTCGACCGTCGGGCGCCTCGCCCACGCTGTAAACGGGCGCCACGCCTGGATGATCCAGCCGGCCGGTGACTTCGGCCTCGAACAGAAATCGCTCCCGCACGTCGGCGCGGTGGACGTGCTCCGTCCGAATGAATTTCAGCGCCACGCGCCGGTGGAGCGCTCGATCGCGAGCCGAGAAGACTTCGCCCAGCCCTCCCTGCGCGTGGAACTCAAGATTGACGTACTCGGCCGCCGCCGCGATGACAGGAGAGCCATCGGCCGATTCGGCGTTGGGATCGCCGATTTGCGAGTGCAGGATTCTCGTCGTCGGCGCGTCCGAATCGGGCGGAGCGTTGAAGATCTCGGAGACCAGCGCCGCGTCTTCCGGAAATCTCCGCTGATATTCGGCCTGGTCGAGCGGGGCGCCAGTTTGTCGGAACTGGGCGAACTCGACGCGCAGCAACTCGGCCAGCAGTTCCTTCACTTCGCCCGGCCGGGCGTCGGCCAGCAGCGCTTCGATCGGCGTCGGCTTGCCCGAACGCCAACTGGCCTCGAACCGCTCGCGCGCCGCGCGAATTCGTGGATTGGCGGAAGGCGAAGGCGCCGCAGATTTTGCCGACTCAGAACCCACCGTGGACGTCTCCTCATGCGATGCTTGGTCGCGGTTACCGATCCAGCGTACGCCTCCAGGGGGCGCGAGGGCAATCAGGCCGCCGGCGAAATGCTCCTGATTTATCTCTTCGAAGTGAAATCTCGCGTGCAATTTCCGGGCCAATAAGTCGCCCGACCACAGGCAGCGTTCCAAACTGCGTCCGGCGCGAATGGCTCTATGTTAAACTGAGGGCGAGTTGCTAGCGGGCAGTTTTTCTCGATCCCAGGACACGCCCTCATGAGTCGATATTTCGTCGATAAATCGCAGTGCTCGCATCACCGGATCTTTCCGGGCGTCGATATCTATACGACGCATGGCGCCGAAGTGATGTTGTCGCTGGTCGAATTCGAGCCGCACGCCGTCGTTGAAGAACATAGCCACCCCCACGAGCAATGCGGGTTGATGCTCGAAGGGGAGGCCGAATTCATTGTCGGGGGCGAATCCCGCCTGGTAAAGGCGGGGGAAATGTGGCGAATTCCGGGCGGAGTGCCGCACAAAGTCATCGCCGGCGCCTCCCCCGTGCGAGCCCTGGACGTGTTCCACCCAATCCGCGACGATTACCGCTAGCGGCAGAGGCTGTAGGAGAACTGCCGCAGCCCGAAACGCACGAAAAACCCGCGAGCGAACGAGCGACACGGATGGCCCACAGTATGAATCCGGCCCAGCAGGAGGCCGTTCGCACGCTGCGCGGGCCCTTGTTGGTTCTCGCGGGCGCCGGCGCCGGCAAGACGCGGGTTGTCACGCACCGGATCGCCGAGTTGATCCGCAGCGGCGTCCCGCCGCAAAAGATCCTGGCCGTCACGTTCACCAACAAGGCCGCCGGCGAGATGCAAGAGCGGGCCGGCGAATTGCTCGGCAAGCGACGGCCGGAAAAGCCCGAAATCTCGACCTTCCATTCCCTCTGCGTGCGCGTCTTGCGTCGGCACGCGCGGGTGTTGGGCTACCCGCCGCAGTTTGCCATCTACGACCGCGGCGACCAGGAGAGCCTGGCGCGCACGGCGCTGCGCGAGATCCAGGCGCCGACGGCGCTGTTGCGGCCGGGGGACCTGCTCTACTTCATCAGCCGCTGGAAGACCGCCTCGCTCCGCCCAGATCAGGCAGCCGCGCACGCCGAGAACGACAAGGAACATCTGGCCGCCGTGGCGTATCGGCGCTATCAGCGCGCACTAAAGACCGCCGGCGCCGTCGACTTCGACGATTTGCTCCTCTGCACCGAAGAACTGTTTGCGAATCATCCCGACGTCCGCCAGTCCGAGGCCGATCGCTTCAGTCATCTGCTGGTCGACGAGTATCAGGACACCAACGGCTCGCAGTACCGGATCGTCAAGGCGCTCGCCGGAGGGCATCGCAACTTGTGCGTGGTGGGAGACGACGACCAATCAATCTACGGTTGGCGCGGGGCCGAAGTGACGCACATCCTTCATTTTCAGAAGGATTGGCCCGACGCCCGCGTGATCCGGCTCGAAGAAAACTATCGCTCAGCGCCGCAAATCTTGGAGATCGCCAACCGGTTGATCGCCTTCAATCGCCAGCGGCACGACAAAGTGTTGCGACCCGTTCGGCCGCCGGGCGAGCCGGTGCGGTTCTGGCAATGCGCGGATGAAAATGTCGAAGCCTACCAGGTGGCGCACGACATCGCGATCCTGATCGGACAAGCGGGACCCGAAAAAATCCAGCCGCGCGATATCGCCATCCTCTGCCGCACTAATGAACAGCCGCGGCCATTCGAAACCGAATTGCGCCGCGCCAAAATTCCGTACGTCGTGATCGGCGGGATGTCATTCTACGACCGAAAAGAAGTGCGAGACGTGTTGGCCTACCTGAAAATTCTGGCCCACCCGCGCGACGAGGTCTCACTGCGCCGGATCATCAACACTCCATCGCGTGGCATCGGCGATCGCGCGGTCGACGCCCTCTTGGAGCGGGCCGTGGCTTCTGCGGCCCCGATGTGGGACGTGCTGCCGCAAGTTGAAGTCGGGCCCGGCCTCACGGCCAACACGGTCGGATCGGTCCGCGCTTTTTGCGATCTGATCGAGCGCAACCGAAAGCGGATGGGGCGCGGCGACCTGGTAAGCGCGGTCAAGGAACTTCTCTCCGAGATCGGCTATCGCGAAGAGATCACGCGATCTTACAAAGATCCCAATGATCAGGCCGCCCGCTGGAACTCGGTCGAAGAAGTGATCAACGCCCTGGCCGGCTATATCGAGCGCTGCGAACGGGGTAAAGAACCGACGCTCAATGGCTTCATCGAGGATATCGCGCTGGTCGGGCGCGAAAACGAGTCGGACAAAGAATCGAGCCTGAAACGAAACGCCGTCGTGCTGATGACCCTCCACAGCGCCAAAGGGCTGGAGTTTCCGCACGTCTACCTGGTGGGGATGGAAGAGGGCTTGCTCCCCCACCATCGCGCCGTGGCGGCCGAAGGGGACGCCATCGACGAAGAGCGCCGCCTCTGTTACGTCGGGGTGACGCGGGCTCGCGATCGCCTCACCCTCTCGCTGGCCAACTCGCGGATGAAATGGGGCAAGCCGCGGCCGGGCATCCCCAGCCGCTTCTTGTTCGAGCTGCGCGGCGAGGTCGAGCGGGCCAGCGCCGCCGCCGCGCGATCGACCCGCGAGGCCAAGGGACTGAAAGGGGCGCCCACGCTACCCCCCAAGCGCAAGCAGGCGCGGCAGCCGAAGAAGCAACCGCCGCGCGGCAAGACCCCCGCGCCGGGCATTCAACCGAAACCGCGGTAGCTCAATCTCGGCAGTCTAGCTAGACTATGCGGGCAGTGTTCGGCGGCGAGCCGCGGCGCCGATTGAGCGCAGACGCCGAAGCCCGGAGGCGTCCATGTCGCAGCCTTTTCGTTTTGTTCACGCCAGCGATTTTCATCTCGAGCGACCGCTGCTCGCGAGCGCCGACGCGCCCGATCAGTTCACGCCGCTGCTCCTCGAATCGCGCTATCGGGCCGCGCAGCGCGTCTTCGACTTGGCTCTCACCAGCCGGGCCGACTTTTTGATCCTGGCCGGCGACATTGTAGAAGTCGATCGCGCGGGGCCGCGGGCGCTCTACTTTTTGAATTCGCAATTCACCCGCCTGGCCGAGCAAGGAGTGGCTATTTATTGGGCCGGAGGACGCAGCGAGCGCAAGAGCCCCTGGCCCGACGATTTGCCGCTGCCGCCAAATGTCCATCTCTTTTCGCGCGGCGTGGCGCAGCAACTCATTCATTACGACGAGGGGACGCCGCTCGCGCAATTGATCGGCACGAGCGCCGTCAATCGCGATGGTTCGCTGGCGCTCGACGCCTTTGCCCGCCCTAAACCGGCCGGCGCCGCGCCCGAGACCTCGCGCCGCGGCAAGGGGTCGCTCTTCACGAT
Organism: Pirellulales bacterium; assembly: GCA_036493275.1. Classification (GTDB taxonomy): domain Bacteria; phylum Planctomycetota; class Planctomycetia; order Pirellulales; family JACPPG01; genus JACPPG01. Next base: position 480 of record DASXPZ010000443.1, on the reverse strand, counting down.
CGGCGTTGCGCATGGAGCGCTGGCCAATGATCGCGCCGCCGGCAAGCTCGCCATCGACTATTGGGCCCTGGGGGGACGCCACCGCCGGCAGCGCAGACGCGTCTCGCGTCGCGCGGCGCGGAGCGCGGCGAACGGCGCCAGCCTCGCGCAGGCGCATGCCGTCTACTCCGGCGCGCCGCAAGGAGGATCGATTAAAGAACAAGGCCCGCACGGCGCAATCGTCGTTCAGGTCGACGAGCAAGGCGCCGCGCAGGCGCAGTTTGCTCCCACCGATCTGCTCCGTTGGCGCCGCGTGGAGCTATCGATCGAAGGCGCGCTCTCACTGGCCGAATTGGAGCAGCGTCTCGAAATGCGCGTCGAGGCCGAACTGGCCCGCGCGCCGGGGCATGACCTGTTTCTGCATTGGAAGATCGAGCAAATGGGGCCTTTGCGCGCGGCGTGGGCCGGCGAGCAAGGGCGCGCGGAGCTACTCCCCTGGTT
>DASXPZ010000442.1:0-9258 GCA_036493275.1 Pirellulales bacterium | reverse complement strand
GGGGGGAACGCGCAGGGCGACCGTTCCCTTGGGCGTGGGAACCTCGACCTTGGCGCCTTCGGCCGCTTCGAGCAGCGTGACTGGCACGCGGACGTCGAGATCGTCGCCGCGGCGTCGAAAGTACGGATGGGGCGCGATATGAATCGTCAGCAGAAGATCGCCCGGCGGCCCGTCGTTGGCGCCTGGAGCGCCCTGGCCGCGGAGGCGGATTTTTTTTCCTTCTTCGATCCCGGCGGGAATCTTGACGCTGATCGTCTCGACCTTGCCGCCGCGGTCGAGGCTTAGCTCGGTCTGTCCGCCGACGATGGCCACGTTGAACGGAATTTCGACGGCGCTCTCCAGATCAGCGCCGCGCTGCTTGCCCGGCTTGGCCGGCTTGGCCGTTTTCCGCGTTCCGGAGCGCCCGCCGCGCATCTCGCTGAAGAAATCGGCGAAGCCGCCCGCCCCGCGCCCCGCCTCGCCGCCGCCGAATCGATCGCCGAAGAATTGCGAGAAGTCGAAATCCTCGGCGCTGGTGGGTCCCCCCGCCGGGCCGCCTGGGCCTGGATGCGGTCCTCCCTGCCCCATCGTCTCGAACGAGCTGCCGTAGCGGTCGTAGAGCTCGCGCTTGTTGGTGTCGTTCAGGACGTCGAAGGCGGCCTGCACTTCCTGAAAGCGTTTCTTGGCGGCCTTGTCATCGGGATTGAGATCGGGATGGTGCTTGCGCGCCAGGCGGCGATACGCCTTTTGGATTTCAGCCTGCGAGGCCTCGCGCGGCACTTCGAGAGTCTTGTAATAGTCCTCAGCCATCGGATTGTCGAATCACCGTCAACAGGCTTGCGTGCAAAAGCGCCCGGCGGGCGCCTGCATTATTGTAGGTCCTAGCCGTGGAAGTCAGCAAGTTGGCGAAACCAAGCGTGCGGGAGATTGAGGGAGTCGAAAACCCTCAAGAAATCAATCAGGAAGCATATGGCTTTGCTTCCGCCGGTTAGGAGCATCACTCATTCCAGCCATGCACTGATGAGCGCCAAGGCCTCATCGTCAGGATCCGCCCAATGCTCCTCCACAGGGCCCGCGTTTTCATCGTCGCTTCGCTCCCAGACTTCAATCCACCACGAACCATCACTATGGATTGACGACTCCACAGCTCTTCCGGCGTTCTCCAGAAAGAGGAATTGTCCGGCGCCCGATCCGCGCATCGAAACTTCGTAGCCAGCCTGACGCAATTTCGAGTGAAGGGCCTCCAAAGAACAGTTAGCATTCATCTGTCGTGTTCCCTGGCCGCGGTCTGCCTGGGCAATTGCGATTTTATCTCAAAGCTCTCACACGATGCTCTCTTCTTCCCGCCGGTCAATGCGACGGTCGGACTTCGATTTGCTCGTGGTGGGGGCCGGGACCACGGTTGGATTTTCATGGGGTTGCTCAGCCGGCGAGGGCGTTTGTTCCACCGCGAAGCGAATGCCGATGCGGTGCATGAAATTGCCCAGCGAATCGAGCAGCACATAAAACACCGGCGTCACGATCAGCGCCAACAATAGCGAGAACGATTGGCCGCCGATGATCACCTTGGCCATGCTGGCCCGCGCGCCGGAACCGGGACCCGTGCCGAGCGCAATCGGCACCATCGCCGCCACCAACATCACGGTAGTCATCAAAATCGGCCGCAGCCGGGTGTGATTCGCCTCGACGACGGCGTCGTGCCGCGACACGCCGCGGGCTCGCAACTGGTTCGTTGCGTCGATCTGCAAAATGCCGTTTTTCTTTACGATGCCGACCAGCATGAACAGGCCGAACATGGCGTAGATGTCCATCGGCGTGTGGGCCAGCACCAGCGACAACATGCCGAACGGAATGGTCACCGGCAGGGCCATCAAAATGGCGATCGGTTGCGACCAGCTTTCGAATTGCGCCGCCAAAATCAGGTACATGAACATCACCGCCAGCGCAAAGGCGACGATCAGGTAGTAGCCCGTCTCGGCCAGCGTCTCGGCCTGGCCGCCGAATTTGTAGCTGAATTCCGGCGGCAGCTTCATGTCATCCAGCGCCGCCTTGGCGCGGTTCACTGATTCGCCGAGCGAGATGCCTTCCGGATTCGCGAGCACCGTCACCAGGCGCTGGCGGTCTTTGCGTTCGATCTGACTTGGCCCACGCTCTTCGTTCAAATGCGCAATGCTGGAAAGTGTAACCGACCCTATGGTGGGCGACGCGATCGTCAGCCCATACAGGTCCTGCGCGCTCGAACGATCTCCGGGCTGGGCCCGCAGCCAGACGTCGTACTGTTCGCCGGCGTCTCGAAAGACCGAAACGGCCATGCCGCCGACAAGAATTCGCATCGTGTCCGCAACCGTGCCGAGCGAGATCCCCAGATCGCTCGCCCGCTCGCGATCGACGATCACCTGCAACTCAGGCTTGCGCAAGGCGAGCGTGGTGTCGAGGTCGGAAAGCCCGCCGACTTTGCGCAGACGCCGCATCAGCTCGTCTGAGTAAGCAGCCAGCTTGTCGAGATTTTGTCCTTGCAGTTCGACCTGAAAAATCTGCGCCCGGCCTCCGCCCTGGAACGGCGAGACGTCGTTAACGCTGCCGCGCAGGTCGGGATATTGCTTCAACAGATCGCGGGCTTGCGATTGGACGTCGAACTGCGAGTACTCGCGCTCGTCGAGCTCCTTCATACGGACATAGATCGAGGCCTCGGTTACGGCGCCCTGCCCTTTGGCGTTGCGGCTGGTGCTGCCGATCGAAGTAAAAACGTGCGTCGTGCCGGGCAGCTTCCAGAGTTGAGCTTCCAACTCTTGGGTCACTTCATCCGTGCGCTGCAGTGAGTAGCCCTCGGGCGTATAAAGGTGGACTTCGTATTCGCTTTGATCGTCGCGCGGAATCAAGGCCAATCCCATAATGCGGCCGATCGGAACGGTGCTCAAAACAACCAAGATCGTGGCGATAACGACCAGGAACTTGAATCGTAGGGCGAACCGCAGAACGCCGCCGTAGGCGCCGTCGATGATCTTGTAGAAAAAGCCCGACTTGCTTTTAGCGTGGCCAATGTCGGCAGGATCGAGCTTGAGGAAGCGGCTGCAGAGCATCGGCGTGAGCGTGAACGAAACGAACAGGCTCATCACGATCGCAAAGGCCACGGTCAGTCCGTAACTGGAGAAAAATCGCCCGACCACGCCCCCCATGAACGCCAGCGGCAGAAAGATCACCACCAGCGAGAGACTGGTCGCCATGACCGGCAGAATAATTTCGCGCGTGCCGATGCGGGCGGCCTCCATCGCCGGCAGGCCGTGCTCTTCCATGTGGCGAAATATATTTTCGTGAACCACCACGGCGTCGTCGATCACGATCCCAATCGCCAGGATCAGCCCCAGCATGGTGATGTTGTTGAGCGTAAAGCCCATGTAGTACATGAAGGCGAACGTCGGAATGATCGAGGTCGGAATCGCCAGCGTGGCGATGACCGTGGTTCGCCAGTCGCGGATGAAAAGCAGAATAGTCGCCGAAACCAGGCCTGCTGCCAGCAACAAGTGGAACTTGACTTCTTCGATCGACTTTTTGACGAACCGCGATTGATCGCGGATGATTTCGATCTTGATGTCCTGCGGCAAATTGGCGCGGATCTTGTCGAGCTTGGCCTTCACGGCGTCGGTGACTTTGACGACGTTGGTGCCCGATTGCTTTTGCACCATTACGCTGGCCGCGGCCTGACCGTCGAGCCGGGCCATCGAGCGCGGCTCTTCCACCGAGTCGACGGCGTAGCCGATATCCTTAATGCGGATCGGGTAGGTGTCGCGATTGGTGACGATCAGCTCGTTGAACTCGGCCGCCGTGCTGATTCGCCCCAGCGTGCGGACAACCATCTCGCGCGGACCCTGGTCGAAATGGCCGCCGGGGACCTCCATGTTCTGTCGTTCGAGCGCCGTGCGAACGTCGTCGATCGACAGGCGGTAGGCGACCAGCTTGTCGGTGTCGACCGTGACGTTCATCGCGCGGGTGCGACCGCCGATCAACGTGGCGGCGCCGACGCCGCTGACGGTTTCGAGCTGTTCCTTGATCTGCTTGCGGGCCAGCTCCGTCACTTCGCGCAAATCGCGACGGCCTGAGATGGCGATCGTCATGATCGGCATGGCGTCGGTCTCGAAGCGATCGACGATCGGCGCCTCGGTTCCCTTGGGGAGCAGCGCGCGCACCGAGCCTACCTTGTCGCGAACTTCCTGCGTGCCGACGTCGCCGTTCTTCGACAATAGAAACTGAACCGTGACGACCGAGATCCCCTCGGAACTGACCGAGCGGATGGCGTCGACGCCGGAAACAGTGTTGATAGCGTCTTCAATGACCTTCGTAACGGTCGTTTCGACTTCTTCCGCGCTCGCGCCTGGCAACGTGGTGGTGATGGCGCAGACCGGAAAGTCGACGTTGGGAAAAAGGTCGACCCCCATGCGGAAGTACGACAATATCCCCAGCACCACGGGCGACGCAACCAGCACCCAGGTGAACACCGGACGGCGAATGCAGATTTCGGAAATACTCATCGAGCGCTCTGACCCCAAGACACGAAATGTCGACTGTAATGGATCGCTTAACCGCCAGCCTTGGCGTCGCGGGCCCTGGCTGATTCTGTCTCAGGCCGGGCGGTCTTCGTCGCGGCAGGCGCGGCTTCAGCTTCAGCATTCCCTCCGCCCGTCGTCGGAAATACGGGCGAGGCTTGATCCGCCGGCGCCGCTTGAGCTTCCGCGGCGCCGCGAACAGTGACCAGCGTGTCATCGGCCAGTTGCGACTGACCCGTCATCACGACCTGCGCCCCGACGGCGATTTCGCCCTGCACTGGCGCCCAGCCGGCGCGTTCCAGACCGGCTTCGATCGGCACTGATCGCGCCTTGCCGCCTTGCACGACAAAGACTTTGGTCACGCCGGCAAAGCGCACGATCGATTCGGCCGGCACTACGATCTGGTCGGAGTCCTGGCGCGTGACGATCGACGCCTTGGCAAATCCGCCGGAACGAAGCTCGCGCTCGTCGTTCGGCACGGAAACTTCCACCTGAAACGTCCGGCTGCCTGAATCGACCGACGGATTGACCCAGGTGACCGTTCCCATGTACGTCTTATCAGGCTGCGACGAGACGGCCAAACGCACCGGCTGGCCTGTGGCGACGTCGCGGCTGAATCGCTCCGGCACGTTGGCCCACATGCGCAGCGGGTTGTCCATGATCAACTCGGCCACCTCTTCTCCCTCGCGAATCATCTGACCAGCCGAGACCATGCGGCGAATCACCGCGTATTCAACCTGCTCTTTAAAACCTTCGGGCAACTTCGAGGGGCGTGGCGCTCGCACCACCATGTCGGCCCGCGCTTGCCTGGCCACAGCGATCTCGATCTGGCTCGCCATGGCGGCGGCCAGCGTGGAGTGCGCCGTGAGAATCGTGTTGTCCAGGTGGGCCTTGGCGTCGCGCAGGTTGAACTCGGCTTCTTGCATCGACTCGATGGTGTTCACCTTGCGCTCGCTCAGCGCTTGCTCGCGGCTGTATTTTTGTTTCGCTCGGTCAACTCCCACTTGCGCTTGTACTACCGAGGGGAGCAGATTGACGTTGAACTCGCCCTTGGGAAGTTCTTTCAAGCCGAGCTTGGCCAATTCGGAGCTCAACCGCTTTTCGGCCTGTTGAACTTGCAATTCGGCGTTGATCGTTTCGAGTTCCACCAAGGCATCGCCCGGACGAACGCGATCTCCCACTTCGTGCAGGATCTTGATAACTCGGCCCCCTTTCTGGGCGCCGACCTTGACGTCTTCCCACCCTTTCAGCGTGCCGACGACGTCGATCGTCGCTTCGAGAGAGCGTCGCTCGACCGTCGCCACCGTGACCGGCACGGCCTGTGCTTGCGCCTCGGCTTGCGGCGCCCCATGCTCCTTGTGAGAGCAGCCGGCGATGACGATAGCTCCCAGCGCGGCCAGTGGAGCTGAATAACGAAGGAACGACTGCATACGATTCAATTCCTCTCGACCTTGGCGCCCGAGGCGGCGCGCTGTTGCCCAAAACCTTGTAATAAGTCAACCACCAAGCGCTGCGAGAGCTCGGCGGGAAGGACCAGGTCTCGATAGAGAAAGTCCATGGTGTAAATACAGATCAGCCCGCGCGCGGCAGCGGTGCATTCTTCGATTCGGTCAGCGCCGATCACCCGTTCATCCGCCAGGCAGCAGATGACTTTGTGAACGCTCTCGACCAGCAACTGCCCGAGGTCGGCCAGCTCGATGGCCAATTTGGAGCTGCGCGGACCGAAGAACAGCGCATAGGCAAAGCGGGCCATGTCGGGATCGTCGCGACAGAGCTTGAGGTGCTCGTCGATCAGGGCCGCCAGTTTTTCGGTGGCCGGAAGCGGACCGGTGACCAGCGATTCGATCGTCGCGGTCAGCCGCCCGATTGGAGCGTTCAATAGCGCGCGGGCCAGCCCTTCTTTGCTCTCGAAATAGTAGTAGAGCGTGGGCTTGGTGACCGACGCCGCTTCGACGACATGCCGCACGCTGGTCGCGTCGTAACCGGCGGTCGCAAAGAGATGCGCAGCGGCGCGCGCGATCCGAGCGGGAATCTCAGCCCGCTCGGGCTCGGCGGCGTTGATTTCAGAGACGACTTCCGCACTCATAATTAGTTAGCGAACGAATAGGGCTCGAACTCCTCCATGAGCCGTATACCGAACGGTAGGTATTCTAATAAGAGGGCTCAGGAAGCGTCAAGGCCGGGCTGGAAATATGTCGATCGGCCTATGCTGTCGGTGATTCTGCCAGCAGATAAAGAAGTGCAGTCGTTACGACAAAATCTGACGCACCACTTCCCCATGCACGTCGGTCAGGCGCATGTCGCGGCCGCCGAAGCGATACGTGAGCCGTTTGTGGTCCATGCCAAGCAGGTGCAACATGGTGGCGTGCAGATCGTGTATCTGCACCTTGTCCTGGATCGCGTGGTAGCCGTATTCGTCGGTTGCTCCGTGAACCACCCCGCCGCGGACGCCTCCACCGGCAAGCCACATGCTGAACCCGAACGGGTTGTGGTCGCGGCCGTCGCTCCCTTGGGCCATGGGGGTGCGGCCGAACTCGCCTCCCCACACGACCAGCGTCTCGTCGAGCAGCCCGCGCGCTTTCAGATCCTTCAGCAAACCGGCGATCGGTCGGTCGGTCGCTAGCGCGTTCTTGGCGTGCCCCTCCTTGAGATTGCTGTGCTGATCCCAGCGGTCATAGCCGAGGTTCTGGCAGAGCAACTCGACGAATCGCACGCCGCGCTCGACAAGTCGCCGCGCCAACAGGCATTGCCGGCCGAAGACCTCGGTCTGCGGATTGTCGAGCCCATACAAGCGATGCGTGGCCGCGGTCTCGCCACTGACGTCGGCCAATTCCGGCACGCTCGTCTGCATCCGGAAGGCCAGTTCGTAATTGGCGATGGCGCCTTCCAGCGAGTCATTGCGCGGCGCGGCGCTTGCAAGCTGGCGGTCGAGATCGCTCATCAGTCGCAACTTGGCGCGTTGCAATTCGGGACGCGGTTCGCGCGGGGCGACGTCGGCCACTGGCTGCGCGCCACGCTGAAACGACGAGCCTTGATACGCGACCGGCAAAAAGCCGCTGCCGAAGCAATCAAGCCCGCCGGGCGGGATCATGCCGCTGTTCAAGACGATGAAGCCAGGCAGGTTGCGGCTCTCGCTCCCCAGACCGTAAGTCGTCCAGGCGCCCATGCTCGGACGCCCTTGCTGGCCGTTACCGGTGTGGATGAAATAGTTCGCGGCCGTGTGCTCCGAAAAGTTCGACGTCATCGAGCGGATCACCGCCAGGTCGTCCGCGCAACTGGCGATGTTCGGAAACAGATCACTTACGGGCAAGCCGCTCTGGCCGTAGCGGTTGAATTTCCAGGGAGAGCCCAAGACGGCGCCGACGTTATCGAATTGCGTCGGCTCAACCGCCATTTTGATCGGCTGGCCGTGCTCTTTGGTCAATCGTGGCTTGGGATCGAATGTGTCGACTTGCGAGGGCCCGCCATCCATGAACAAGAAAATCACCCGCTTTGCTTTAGCCGGAAAATGCTGCGGCCGGATGCTGAGCGGCCCGGCGGTCGAATCGCCAGTTTCGGCCGCCGCCGCGCCGCCGGCGAGATCGCCATCGCCCAACAGCGCCGCCAGCGCCACCGCGCCAAAACCGTTGGCGCAGCGCGCGAGCATCTCGCGGCGGTTCGGCGGCGGCTGGCAGAATTGGCGGCAGTGCATAGATGTCTGCTTGTAGGGTACGCACTCCGTGCGTACCGAAGTGGTGGAGTTGATTGCGCTTCAATGTCACGCACGGCGTGAGTGACCTACGGCCAATGCCTATTCGATGAAAATAAACTCTTTGGTGTTCAGCAGGACGTGCGCCAGGTCGGCCCAGGCCCGCCACGTTTCATTTTGCGGATATTGCGCCGCCTGCTCCGCAATGAAGGCGGCCACTCGTTCTTGTTCCGCGGCGGTTGGAGCCCGGCTGAACGCCTCGGCGTACATCCGCGCCACGCGCTCACGAGGATCCGAAGACTCTGCCAGCGCGCGACGCCCCCAAATCTCGGCCTGTTCGGCCACGAACGGGTTGTTCATCATCGTCAGCGCCTGCGCCGGCACGTTCGACGTTCCACGCCGGCCGATCGTCGTGAACGGCGTGGGGTAATCGAACGCCAGGAGCATCGGCGAGAGAAAATTGCGGCGGACGTTGATGTAAACGCTGCGTCGCCCGGCGCCGTCGAGAGGGCCCGAAACACTGGGCTTGCCGCGCCCCGCCATGAATTCGGTCAGGTGCGGCGCCACGCCAGGGCCGTACATCGCGCGATCGAGCCGGCCCGAAACGGCCAGGACTCCGTCGCGTATGCTCTCGGCGTCCAATCGGCGGCGCGGCCGATGACTCCACAATCGGTTCTCCGGATCAGCGGCAAGAGCAGCCGGCTGGGCGTCTTCCGACATCCGATACACGCTCGACAGCACGATCTGCCGATCGAGCGCCTTGAGCGACCACTTCTGGCGAATCAACTCCGCCGCTAGCCAATCGAGCAATTCGGGATTAGTCGGGGCCTGGCCCATCGCGCCGAAATCGTCCGTCGATGGCACAATGCCGCGGCCAAAACGCCAATGCCATACGCGGTTCACGATCACGCGCGGCGCAAGTGGACTAACGCCATCGACCAGGCTCCGCGCCAGTTCGAGCCTGCCGGTTCGATCGGCCTGACCCGGGTGATTGAGTCCCCCCAACACCTCCAGGCCATGTCGCGGAACGGGCTCGCCGAGCGTTTTGTG
>DASXPZ010000441.1:0-10565 GCA_036493275.1 Pirellulales bacterium | reverse complement strand
CTATTCGCGCCGGCGAAAAGACGCAGACCGTGCGGCTCTGGAAGCATCGTCGGATGCGCGCCGGCCAGCGCAGCTACATACCCGGCGCTGGCTACATCCAGGTAGACACGGTCGACGAAGTTCAGCTCGAAGACCTGACCGAAGAAGACGCTCAGCGAGACGGCTTCGCCTCGGTGGCCCTGCTGCGAAGCGAGCTTGCCGAGTTGTACCGAGACCAGCTCTCGGCCGGGTATCGCGCCTATCGCGTCATCTTCCGCACGGTCGATCCGCCACCGGCAGACGGCTCGGCGCCTGCCGCGACGTCGGAAGCGTGACCTCCCTTTTTCTGTAGCCGGCCTCTCCGGGGTCGGTTTTCTTCGCGCCGTGCGCTCCTGCGCAGCATTCTTCGGAGTCGGAGAGCTCAGCGCCAGGTGTTTCCGGGGTAAGTCTCTGGCCACTAGACTTTGCCATTCTCCTGGAAACTTCCAGCCCATTTTTTGAGTATTCCTTTCCAATCAGTTAACATACGAACGAATGGCCGGCGCGTGGCCACCAACCCGTCGCGTTCCTTTCCCATCTGCTCAGCGCAAAGGCATTTCATTCATGCGATCGCTTTCCATCCCAGCGTGCGTCTGCTGCGCGCTCATTGGCGTCGGTCACTTTGTTTCGTCCGTCGAGTCGGCCTTCGCCGCGGAGGCGACTTCGAACTCACCCAGGTTTCTGACCGGGAGAGAGCCGCGCGCCGCCGCAGACCCCATACCCCCGGATCATTGGTCCGCCACCGAAAATGTTCTTTGGAAGACCGATCTGCCCGGCCTGGGCTGGTCGTCGCCGATCGTTTGGAGCGACAAGATCTTTCTGACGACGTGCGTCAACTCGGTTCCAGGCGCCGAGCCGCGCAAAGGGCTTTATCTCGAAGACGTCGACGCCAACAAGTATCCGCCCGATAAGAGCGAGCGGACTTGGAAAGTCTATTGCCTGCGATTATCCGATGGGAAGCTCCTCTGGGAGCGCGTGGCGCACAAGGGCGTTCCGGCCAAGCCGCACCACATCAAGAACACGCTGGCCTCTGAAACCGCCACAACCGACGGTGAGCGCCTCTACGCGCTGTTCGGCAATCTGGGACTCTATTGCTACGACCTTGATGGCAAGCTGCTGTGGACTTACGACATTGCCCCGCGCGAAACGCAATATGGCTGGGGGACGTCGATGTCGCCCATCGTGCATGGCGATCGCGTCTACCTGGTCAACGACAATGAAGAGGCGTCGCGGCTGATCGCGCTCGACAAGCGAACCGGCAAGGAGATCTGGCAAATCCCGCGCGAGGAAAAAACGAATTACTCCACCCCCTTCGTCTGGGAAAATCCGCTCCGCACCGAGCTGGTGATCTCCGGTATCCAATGGGCCAAATCGTACGATCTCGACGGCAAGGAGCTGTGGAAGATCAAAGGCAAATCGATCCTGGCGATCCCCACTCCGTTCGAGCGGTTTGGGTTGCTCTACGTGACGTCGGGGCACGTCATTTGGGGCGAGAACCGCATCTACGCGGTCAAGCCGGGCGCCAGCGGCGATATTTCGCCTGGGCAGGAAGGAAAGACCGACGAGTTTCTCGCCTGGCACAAGAACGCCGGGCCGTACCATCCGACGCCGCTGATCGTGGGCGACAACCTCTACATGCTGCTCGATCGCGGCTTCATGGCCTGCTACAACGCCAAGAGCGGCGAAGCCGTTTACGAAAAGAAGCGGATCCCCAACGGCCGCGCCTTCACCAGTTCTCCCTGGAGTTACGACAACAAGCTCTTTTGCGTCAACGAGGACGGCGTCACGTTCGTCATCGAGCCGGGCAGTGAGTTCAAGATCCTCTACACCAACTCGCTGGCCGAGGACGACATGTGCATGGCGACCCCGGTGATCGTGGGAGATAAACTCCTGATTCGCACTTCGGAGCGGCTGTATTGCATCGCTCGCCCGGAAGGGAGCGAGAAAGCGACCGAGCGGTCGGCGGAGAAACCCACGGAAAAGTGAGGAAGGGGAGTCTCTACATGGGTCTTTTTCAGTGTGCCATTTCTTGCAGCCCTTTGAGGAGAGAGCCGGCGTTCGAAACGAGCATTTTCTTGACCGCCCCCAGCCTCGAAAATCCACCTGGGGGGTTTTGGAAATCGAGCAAGAATTTTGTTGACGAAAGATAACAATCGTGTACCCTCACGCTTAATTGTTGTGCGGAATGGGCAATTGGAACCGCCGACTCTTGTCGGACAACCAAGGAGTGGAGCTAATGAGTCTGACCTCTTGTGACGTATCTCGCCGTTTTATGCGGCTGGGGCTATTGCTGTGCTTTACGGCAGCCCTTCTTTCCTTCGCGGCGCCAAGCGCGCAAGCGAATTTCGTGCTGGCGCCTGAGTTGAGCATCACCGTTACCAATGCTGATGACTCTTCGCAGTCTGGGACTTGGAGCACGGGCACTGGCACGGACGGCAATCTCCAGGAATGGGATAACGTCAACGTTTGGACCTCGGACCATAGCACTCTGCTAGCGCACTTCGACTACATTCAGGTCCAAAACAATAACGATCCGATGGCCGGCGTCTTTTTTGGGGTAGTCGCCGGCGCTTCGCCGACGAACTTCACCATCTCATCTGGCGTGGTTAGCTTTGCCCCGCTGGTGAACCCGAATAATGCCACGGCCAGCGCCTCGGTGACGGTCACCGATTTTAACTCCAATGGCGCAAGCCTGACAGGCAATTACGCAGGCCCCCTGAGCTTTCACGCCCTCTACAACGGCGGAACGCTATTTAAGGCGCTCGTCGGTCCAGATTCGACCGGACCGAATGGATCGAGCTCGGTTAGCGACGGCCCGTATATTGCCAATATCCCCGGTGTCGTTACCAGTATCGAAAGCGTATTCAGCTTCCAATTGTCGGCGCACGATTTCGGATCCGGCAGTGGCGTATTCACCATTCCTGAGCCTTCGAGCGTCTGTCTGGCAGCCGTCGGGGCCGCGGGCTTGGCGTTCTTCGCCCGCCGTCGCCGCCGAGCTTAGGGTAACCAGAGTCGAGGCGCCTAAAGCCCAAAAACACCGCGAAGCCTGTGATTGGCTTTGTTCGATTTGCGATCTGCGGCCGGTCTCATCGAGGCCGGCCGCTGTCGTTCCAGCGGCGGCGGACCGCCGCAATAGCGTGGAATCGCCGGTCGAAATCCTAACGAAACTGCACGGGCGTTGCCCCTGATGGTGCGACGCCCGTTTTGTTGCCCACGTTCCGAACCGCTGCCGCTACGCGAACAACTGCGGGATCACGTCCCCGTCGCGGACGATCATCACCGGCCGGCCAGAGCTGGTGTGATATTCCTTGTGGAAATCGATCCCCAGCGTGCGATAGAAGCTTCCGGCCACGGCGTCTGGCGTGATCGGGCTCCCGGCGGGGCCCATTCCCTGCTCGTCGCTGGCCCCTACGACCTGGCCCCCTTTGATACCGCCACCGGCCATCAGGCAGAACATCGCCCGCGGCCAGTGGTCTCGCCCGGCGTTCTGATTGATCTTCGGCGTGCGGCCGAATTCGCCGGTGACGAACACGACCGTCGAATCGAGCAGCCCCTTGGCGGCCAGCGTGTTGAAGAGCGCCGAGAGCCCCTCGTCCAATTGCGCCAGGCGTCCCGTTTTCAAGATCTCGAACACGTTGCGATGATTGTCCCAGCCGCCGAACGTGACCGTGGCAAAGCGGACCCCCGCCTCGATCAAGCGGCAGGCCAACAAGCAGCTCTGGCCAAACGCCTGCTCCCCGAAGGCCTGGGCAATCGCTGGCGACTCGCGGCTGACGTCGAATGCTTCCCGCGCTCGGGGCGAGCTGATGATCGTGTGGGCCTGCTGCGAGAATTCGTCGAGCCCGCCGATCAACTCGTTCGACTCGTCCGCGCTGCGGAAGGCCGTGTCGAGATCTTTCAGCAGGTTCTGCCGGCGCTCGATGTCGCTGATCGTCAGCCCTCGCCCCAGTGAAAAACCGCGCACGGCAAACGGAGCCCCCGCCTTCGGCGCAGCGTTCGTCTGAAGAGGAGCGTATTGCACTCCCAGATAACCGGCCCGTTGTGGCGTGTTGGGAATCGCGACAAAGGCCGGCAGATCCTCGCGGGTAGGCAACTCCTTCGAGACCACGGCGCCGTAGCCGGGGAACTCGAGCGACGGAATCGGGCGGTTGCCGGTGTTCATATACTTGGCGCCCAACTCGTGAGCGGCCAGCGTGTGACTGACGCCGCGCAGAATGGCGAATTTGTCCGCGCATTGCGCCAGTTTCGGCAGCAGCTCGCAAAACTCCACGCCCGGGGCGTTGGTGGCGATCGACTTGAACTCGCTGCGCAGCTCAGCCGGGGCGTTGGGCTTGAGGTCGAACGTGTCCATGTGCGTGGGGCCGCCGCCGAGTGAAATGAAGATCGCGCTCTTGGCCTTGGCGGGTTGCACGTCGCCGCGCGCCACGCCGCGGAGGTAGCCCGCCAGATTCAGGCCGGTCATGCCCAGCACGCCCGCTTTCAACACGTCTCGCCGTGTGCGTCCGTCACAGGTCGAATGCCTTGCCATAACTTGATGATCCTTGATTAGAAGCTTGGGAGAGATTCGCAGATTTCTCAATGACTTGTATTCTTTCGCGCGTGTGCGCCGCGGGCCCCGCCCAGTCGGTCTCGTCTCGTCTGGCTGGGTCTTCACAGGGCCAGGCGGAGCCCGCGCCACACACGACGCCAACGCAACCAATCGTCTTGCATTTACCCGCGACGCTTTCGAGCGCGAACGGATTGCTTTGCGACTTGCTCCGGGAACTTAGTGGTTGAGGATAAACTCTTTGGTGTTCAATAACGCCCACAGAACGTCTTGCATGGCGGCCCTGCGGTCGGGCGACTCGTGCAAATGCCGCTCGACGCGGGCCAGCTCTTCATCGGTCGGCAGTCGACTCACTGTTCGCAGGTAGGCCTCGCGCGCCAGCTCCGTGAAGTCGAGCGCCTGGTACGCCTCGTCCGCGCGGCGACGCGCCTCTTGCGCCGCGGCGGCCAGCGGCGTCGCTATCTCGCGCGCTTTCTTGAGCAGCGGACGAACGAGCGCTGCGCGCTCCGTTTTGCCATGCTCCTCGAGCAGCGCCAGGTGGGCCGCCAATTTGGCGACGCTCTCTTGCGCGGTCTTGTTCTCCGCTTGTTGTTGCGGCGAAAGCACCGGAGGATCGGCCTGCCGCAGCCAGCCGTCGTCGCGGCGAATCAATTGCAGCATCTCGTCGTCGTTGCGGAGAAACACCGTCTGCAACAAGCTCGGCTCGGCCGAGCGTTCGCAATCGCAGTTCGTCTCGCGCGGCGGCTTGCCGAACACGGTCATCACGTATTGATCGTTTCGACCGCGCCCTTTGCCAGCCACGCTCCGCAAGCCGATCGATCGGGCACCAAGGTCCCCTTGCAGCGAGGCGACCTGGTCGTCTCGACTGGTGGCCTGCGCGATGGCGTCGTAAGCCACTTCGGCCGGCAGTCTGCGCTGCAGCGCATGGCTGAAATTGCGGCCGTCGTGCCGGTTGGTCTCATTGGTTTGACAGCTCAACTGGTACGCGCGGCTGTTCGCGATCTCTCGATGCAACCACTTCAGATCGAAATTATGCTCGACGAAACCATGCGTCAGATGATCGAGCAATGGGGCGTTCGACGGCGGATTGGCCATGTTGAAGTTGTCGGCCGGCTCGACGATTCCCACGCCGAAGTAGGCCGCCCAGACTCGGTTCACCAGCACCCGCGCAAAGTAGCGCTCCGGATCATGCTTCAGCCAGTCCATCAGCGGCTTGCGAGGATCGTCCGTGTTGGCCAGCGCCACGACGTCGGCGCCGAGCAGCTTGGCCATCATCGGCGGCGCGTTGCGCCGCTTCTCCTTATCTCCTTTGGCCTTGTCTTTCTGCCCTGGGTTCGCCGGACGGATGAAAACCTCCTGCCAGGGAACCGTTTTTCCCTTCTTCAATTGTTCCGGCAGCTCGCGGCGAAGTTCGTTGTTCTTCTTATTCGCCAGCCCCAGCTCCTGTTGGATCTTTTCGTAGGACTTTCGCGCGTCGGGAGCGATGCCGTAGGTCACGCGCGTAAAAAACGCCGTGAACTGATCGAAATCTTGCTTTGTCCATTGATCGAACGGATGCTTGTGGCACTGCGCGCACTGGATCTGCACCCCCAAGAACGATTGAGCAAAGCCGAGCGCCTTTTCTTCCGGCTGGCGGAGGTTGCGGCGCGTCCAAAAATGGGGCATCGTCGAGCGATTTGCGAATTCGGCCTCGCTGTTGGGATGGTAAAGCGAGCTCGTCTGGCGGCAATACTCGTTGAAGTCCTGGTTTGCCTCGCGCCCCTTGGCCAGCACAATCCCTTCGACGATCTCGTCGTACGGCGCATTCCGCGATACGCGCTGATAGATCCATTCGTACCACTCGCGCGAAGTCTCGGGCCCCGATAGTCCCGTTTGATTGAGTTGCGTGGGGCTGTTGCCCGTAAAGTCGCAGAGCTTGGTCGTCCACCAGGCGGCGTAGCCGGGGGTTTCCAGTAGTTCGTTAATCTTGTGGGCCCGTTTGTCGGGTGAAGCGTCCGCCAAAAACGCCTTCACTTCCGCCGGAGTCGGCAGCGTGCCTGCGACGTCGAGACTGACGCGGCGCAGAAACTCGGCGTCTCCGGCCACTTCCGACGGCACGACACCCAATTTCCGCAACTTGGCGACGATCAGCTCATCGACCTTCGTCGGCGTGGCGACCACGGGAAAGTCGGCCCCGGTCCGGTTCGAGAGCGGTTCGAGCACGCTCACCGGTTGAATGCCGTTGTCGTAGAACACCACGACATGCGTGTCCCCTTTGCCGGTCGAGACAATCAGGCCCGCCTCGTCGATCGTAGCGACCGCGTCGTCGTTCGTGCGAAAGCGCGACAGACAGGTGACGTCTTCCCTTCCGCCATCCTCCCAATGCGCGATCACATTGAGCTGCACCGTTTGGCCCGGTTGGTTGAACGTGATCTCGGCCGGCGTGACCTCCAGGTGCGAAAGCTCCGGCGACTCCTCGTTCCACCCTTTGGCGCCCCCTTCGATCCAGCGCAGCAGCAGATTGTATTGCCAGCTACCAGCGTCGATTCGCTTTTCTCCGCCATGATCGACGGCCATGGTCGGCTTTTGCAAGAACAGGCTTCCCCGCGGGTCGGCCTTGTTCACTCGCGGCTTTTCTCCGCCGGCCAGCGCGTCGTGATCGGCCTGAAAATCATAGCCGAACAGCGAGAGTCGAAACCCTCCCTGGCCCTGGAACGAACCGTGGCACGCCCGGCCGTTGCAACCCTGCCGGCCCAACAGCGGCACGACATGCCGCCGAAAATCCGGGACCTCGGGTGCCTCGGCGTAACGAGCGCTCGCGCCAGTCAACGGCTCGGCGCCACGCGCCACCGTGGGCTGAACGTCGCAGAGAACGGGCAGCACGAGCAGCATGAAACAAAACGCTATCGATTGTCGTCGCATGGTTACGATCCATCGCAAATTGGCCGGGTTGATCACTTGTTGATTTCCTTCGGGACTTCTTTCTTGGCGTCCTTGTTGGCTTCCTTCTTCGCGTCTGGCTTGGCGTCCGCCTTACCCTCTGGCTTCGCCGCCTTCTTCGTCTCTTTTTTGTCGCGCTTGGCCTTATTGCCCGCGGGAGGAGTCTTTTTGGCTTGGCGATCGGCTTCGCGCTTCCGCGCGACGTCGATGCTCCGCAGGGTGTCGTTCAGTTGCTTATCGAGTTGCGATTGATGATTCGTCTCGGCCGCTTGCAGCGCCAGCTCGACTCGATCCAAGCGTTCGGTCAGCTCCGATCGCTCCAGCTCAAGCTGCGCCGCGCGGACTTCTAACTGCCGCTCGATCAGCGCGCGAAGCTCGGAAGTTAGATCTTCGTTCGGCGCCAGGCTAGCCCGCGCCGAAAGGAGTTGTATCTGCGACTTCAGCTTCCAGAGATCAAGCTCCAGGGCGTACCGCTCCGGATTTCTCGCTCGCATCCCGCTGAGCCGGTCGCTGGTGCGGGCCAGTTCGCGAATCGCCCGTTCGTATTCCGATCCGTTCGATCGCTTAAGCCGTTCGAGCAGCTCGACCAGTTCCGGATGATGCTCGCGGACGAAGGAGAGCGCCGTGGCGGAGCGCTCCTCCGGCGATCCGACTGCGGGCTTGGCTACTTTTGATTCGCCGGATGCGTCCGATTCAGCCGCGCTTGGTTTGGCGGCGTCTGATTTGCCAACCTCGATTTTGTTGGGCGAGTTATCGCCAGATCGCGCCCCATCTTTTGCTTCTGCCTTGGCCCCTTCGACCTTGGCCGGCGAAAGGCGCCCCACCGCAAGGGGCTTGTCGGTCTCAGCCGCTTCGATCCGCGCGGCGCCGACCATGACGGCGATCGCGCTCGTCAGACCGATCAGCCATGCGACCGCAATCTTGACGAACCACGATTGCCGGAGCCGAGGAACGATCATTCTGCTTCCGATTCTGTCGAGCATATTCAATTCCCTATCAATTCGGTTGCGGCGCCGACGCGGGCGTTCCGCGAGCCCCTTCCTGGCCAATCCCTTCGAAGCCCTCGCTCCCTTTAGTTGGCTCTGCCCCCTCGGTTGGAGACGTAACCGCGGCCAGCAGCCAATCGGGCGGGGCCGAATCACGCTCGCCATCCACGGCGCCAACCAATACGGAGTCCGCGCGATCGAGCGCGTCATCGTCCGAATCTGCCGCCGCCAGCGCGTCGTCCATATTCCAAAGATCGGTCCAAACCACGGCCAGCGTCCGCGCGTCGTCATCCAAGGCCGCCGATTCTTCGCTATTGTCGCCCATCGCGACGTCTGGTGATTCGCCAGGCTGCCAAGCTCTTTCCAACTGCCACGTTCGGCCAGCCAGCATCACCGCCAGGCAAGCAGCCGCCCCCAGAGCCATCCAAGACACGCGCTGCGACCAACGGTTCCCCTGCGAGACTGCGCCGACCGGAACAACTTCGGGCGCAAAATCCGCGGCGCCCGGCTGAGAGAGGAGCGGCCCCTGGGCCGAGATCGCCGTCGCCCGAACGATCGCCGGCGTGGCGGCCGCCATCAGGTCCAAAAGTTCGACAGCCCGCGCCACTGCTTCGCACGCTGCGCAGTCCGTCAGCAAGCGGGCCTCGAACGCGGCGCGATCGGCTTCCGCTAGTTCGCCTGCGACGTAGAGCCAGGCTTGCCAATCGAGGTCGGCCGAATTGGCCGTATTCAGCGAATTAGCAGAGTCGGTTGGTTCGTCTGGTGAATTCATCACAACACGCTCGTTCGAACCCACTTCGATAGAAAACTGGATTCAAAAACTCGTCAAACGTCGGTCGCAGGATCATCGAGATCCCAAGTCGTCGAGCTCACTTCGCAGCCGCTTTAGCGCCGCCTGCATTCGCGAAAGCACGGTCCCCAACGGGAGCCGCAATTCTTCCGCGATCGACACGAAGGTCTTCTCCTGATCGATCCGCATTTCCACAACTTGCCGCTGATCCGCGGTCAGTCGCCCGATCGCTCGTCGGACCGTCTCGACCCTCTCCCAGCGGATCAGCCCTCTCACTGGCGAATCGCGCTCCGCTCGAGATTCGGGCGATCGTTCTTCCGCAGCCAGCCGCTCGATCGTCCGGTGGTGTACTTTTTGCCGACGCCGCACCGCCAGCGCTTCGTTCATGGCGACCCGAAAGAGCCACCCTTTGAACGACGCCGGGCTGGCCGTGTGCCCGACTTCGATTGCCTTGGCGAACGCGCTCTGCAAGGCGTCTTCGGCCAGCTCTTCACTCCGCAACACTCCGCGCAGAAATCGCCGCAGCTCCAAGGCGTGCTCGACGCACAGCGCCGCCAACTGCGCCAGATCGAGCCGGAGAGCATCCGGCGGAGTCGATCCGGCGGGGCCCGCTTCCGCGGGAAGCGAGTCCGCCGGCGCTCCCGGCGCGCGATCTTTGGGCAATTCTGACGCGGGGGATTCGGGCACGATCGAGCCTCGGAAGATACAGATGCGCAAGCCAGCCCGATTATTTGCGCAGCCAGGCAGATTCTTTGCAAGCCGGGCAGAAAGCGGGCTGAAAATGGGCAATTTGCCGCCGGCCGCGTTGACCTCTCAAACCCTCGCTAGCCGCTACTCGACTACCATTCCTTCCAAGCCTGGTTCTGCCGGCGGGAACTGTGGGTTGAGGCGTTCGAACGTTTCGCGCAGCAGGCGGCTTACCGTCTGGTCGCGGCGCCATTTATGATCGGCCGGAATGATGTGCCAGGGGGCGTGCTCCGTGTTGCATCGCGTCAACGCGTCTTCATAAGCCTGCTGGTACTCTTTCCACTGGGCGCGGTCGGCCAGATCTCCTTTGTCGAATTTCCAGCGCCGCGTGGGGTCATCGATGCGTTTCTGCAACCGCTGCCGCTGCTCTTCCTTGCTGATGTGTAGAAAACACTTGACGATCGTCGTGCCTCCTTCGGTCAGCAGGCGTTCGAACTGGTTAATCCGCTCGAAGCGGCTCTTCCATTCATCCTCAGGCACAAGCTTGCGGACCCGCGCGACCAGCACGTCTTCATAGTGCGAACGATTGAAGATCCCCACGTCGCCGCGCCGCGGCAGC
>DASXPZ010000440.1:0-6577 GCA_036493275.1 Pirellulales bacterium | reverse complement strand
GAATCGCATGCGTCGCTCCGCCGCTGAAAGAGCCATCTCCAGCAATGAGACCGGTGTCAGAAATCGACCTGGCGTCATAGATATTCCATTGATTGGCATCGAGCGCGAGTAAGGAGTTTACCGAGCTCAGGGAGCTGGTGGCGATATCAAAATAGATGGCGTGGATCGTGTCGGAGGTACCCACGATCTGCGTTCCCGATGGGTTAATTCCCAACAAGTTCGATACGAGATCGCCGGGAAGAGTGCCGACCGGCGTGACGGAAAGCGTGTTGAGGTTTTCGTAGGCGGCGACACCGCTCGCGGAACCAGCCGCTATCTGATTGTTGCTTAGCGCGTTCGGCAGGATCGCGATATTCGATCGGATTGAACCGTCATAAAAATAGCCAACGGTGGTGTTATTCAGTCCGACAAATTGGCCGAGATCGTTGATAGCGGTGCCTGTTAAATTAGCCAGGCTAAACGGGTTCGAAATCGAGTTTGACGGCGACCAGGTGAGAACACGAGTTGATGCGCCGGATTTTCTGGTACCAATCGCCTCCCCGCCTGCATTTACTCCGTTTGCCTGCCCTTGATTGGCAGCATCTATAAGAACCATTCCCGGCCCTGAAGTCCAACGGAACGCCTGATTTCCCGAAATCCCAACAACGTTCCCGTTGCTAACTCCAAAAGCTTTGCTGTTCGTTCCGCCCAAACCCACCATGCCGCCACCCACGGTCCAATAGAACGCTTCGGTGTGCCCATCGCCAAAAGTACTGTAACCAACAACTTCGCCAGACGAGTCCACTGAGGTGGCGGTGCTTGAAACGCTCCCGGGAAGAATTCCCAGGTCCGTGATTTCATAAACCGGCGCCCCATAGGCGCTGCTTTCGACCAGAAGGCCGATGATTGCCAGTAAGAGGGCTCGTAGTATCGAGCGGGCGCGCGCGAAGCGGCCTCGGAAACGTATGGGACTCGAGGATTGAGTGGAGCTCATTAGCGTGACCTATCTCAGTTGATGCTGTGTGATTTCGCCGCCCGGCGGCGGCTCTCGCCTGGAGGCGTGGGCGTGTGTCGGCCGGAACCGGACCAAACGCGCGCACCCCGAGCGCCCAGCCCGCCCTCTCGGAAGCGCGCCTACCAACTATTGGCGGTTTGAAGTCGAAGCGCACGCGCATTTTTTGATAAAGTTGGATTTTGCGACAATTCGCGGTGATTTTAGACGGCGGAATTGCGATTCGCGGGTGTTCTGCCTGGCGGCAGTGGACGCGCTTAGGTTGAGGGCTAGTGAAGAACCTGCTCACAAACGCGCGAAGAACCCGCGGCTAGCGCGGCTGACGAAATGCGAGAGCGTGAGCGGTTCGGCGCTAGCCGCCGGTGAATGGGGTGGTCGCTTGAAATACGAAGAACCCGCGGCTAGCGCCGTGCGGCTCACTAAATCTCGCCTGCCGTATTTTCTTGTCGTTCAATGCTTGAACCGCTCCGCTCAGCACTTAAACTGGCTGGGGTTAACCGGCTCGCCTCGCCGGTCATTCTTCGCCGATCGTCTGCCATGCTGGCCTGCGCGAGACTGTACGATGGAGTCACTCTCGAAGGACGATTCGCGCTCGGCGGAGGTCTTCTTGAAGGCCGCTCGGGGCGGCTCCGCCGAGGCGATTGGGCAGGTGCTCGAGACGTGCCGCGCTTATCTCGCCTTGATCGCGCGCGAAGAGCTCGATCGGAATTTGCGCGCCAAGGTCGGCGGGAGCGACCTTGTGCAGGAGACGTTCGTGATCGCGCAGCGCGAGTTCGCCCGCTTTCATGGTGAGTCGCCCGAAGAGTTGCTCGCGTGGTTGAGAGGGATTCTGCTCAACCGCATGCAAGAGACGCGCCGCCGATACAAGGCGGGCAAGCGCCGCGTGACGCGCGAGGCGTCGCTCGATGGGGCGAAGAGCACCGCGCGCAGGGCCCGCGAGCAACCGGCCCCGTCGGCTTCCCCCAGTCGGCAGGTGGCGGCGTCGGAAGAGGCGGAGCGGATGTCGCTCGCGCTGTCGAGCCTCTCGGTCGATTATCAACAAGTGATTCAGTTGCGCAACTGGAAGTTCCTCTCGTTCGAGGAAATCGGCCGGCAGATGTCGCGCTCGGCCGGCGCGGCGCGGGCGCTGTGGGTTCGCGCGCTGGAACAACTGGCAAAATCTCTGGAGCCGTCCGATGAGTGATGACGTCCGACCGTCGAACACGAGCGCGGTGGAGCTCGCCCTGGTGGCCGCGCATCGGCGGCTGGCCGCGGGGGAGACGCCAACGTCGGCGTCGAGCGCCGGCCTCGACGCCGAGGAGCTGGCGCGCGTGGCGCGATTGCAGGAATGCCTGGTGCAGTTGGAGCGAGCCCGCTGCGCCGATCTCGGAGCTGAGGCGCCCAGCGCGGAGGCATCGTTGACCGAAGCGCCATCGGTCGAACGCATCTCGGCAGGCACGCCCCAACCGCAGGGCGATTCCACGTTGCCACTTTCGCGCGAAGAAGCCCAGGCTCGTGACGCTTCCTTCGAGGGCTCTGGGTCCGGCGGCGCCGCGACGCCCGCGCAGATCGAAGCACAGAACAGCAGCGCAGGGCGCCAAACGGCCCCGGCGAAGATCGGGCGTTTCGAGCTTGGTCGTGTCTTGGGGCGCGGCGGGCAGGGGCTGATGCTCGAGGCCTATGATCCCTTGCTCGACCGGAGCGTGGCGCTCAAAGTCCCCTGGTCCGAAACTCTGATGACGCCCAACTTGCGGAAACGATTCTTGCGCGAGGCAAGGGCCGTGGCCCGGCTGACTCACCCGCATATCGTGCCGGTCTACGAAGTTGGCGAGGTTGGGCCGATCTTGTACATCGCCAGTGCGCTGGTCGAAGGAAAAAGCCTGGCCCAATGGCTCCGCGAGCGCGGGGCTCCGTGCAATCCGCGCACCGCAGCGGCGCTGGTCGCCGACCTGGCCGACGCGATGGACTACGCCCACGGACAAGGGATCTTGCATCGCGACTTGAAGCCCGCGAACGTGCTGCTCGAATTGCCACAAGGCGACGCTCCAGAAACGCTTCCCGGAAACGTTGCTCCGGCCAAGTGGGTTGCAAAGGTCGCCGACTTCGGATTGGCCAAGATCCTCGACCTGGCCGACGGAGAAACGCGCACCGGCGCTCTCCTCGGCACGCCAGCCTACATGTCTCCCGAACAAGCCAGAGCCGATCATTCGGCGATCGGTCCGGCGACGGACATCTACGCGCTCGGCGCGATCTTGTATGAGTTGCTGACGGGTCGCCCGCCGTTCAGAGCCGACTCGGACGCCGAGACGTTGCGGATGATTGCGGCTGAAGAGCCCGTCGCGCCCCGGAGGAAGTGTGTGGATATTCAGCGCGATCTGGACGCGATCTGTCTGAAGTGCCTGGAGAAATCGCCGACGCGGCGCTACGCTTCGGCCGGGCAACTATCGGCCGACTTACGGCGTTTTCTCGCGGGAGAACCGACGCAAGCCCGACCGCTGCCGAGCATGCAGCGGCTGGCGCGTTGGACAGGGCGCAACCGGCGCGTGGCGGCGTTATTAGCAACCGTGGCGAGCCTGCTGATCTGCGTGGCGGCGGTTTCGACAGTGGCGGCCGTTCGCATCGCGGGTCTGGTTAAAATCGAGCGCGACGCGCGCGAAGAAATCAGTCAAGCCCTATTGGCGGAACAGAAATCACTCGAAGCAGCACAGGCGGCCGAGCGGCAAGCAGTCGCGGAACGCGCCAACGCTGAAACACAGGCCGCGACCGCTGCCCAGGTCTCGAACTTTCTGGTCAACTTGTTCATGACGGCCGATCCGATGGGGAGCGGCAAGCTTGGCTTTCAACAAGGAGACGAGGTCGGCCGCAATCTGACACTGCGCGACCTGTTGGACCGTGGCAGCCGGCAAGCCAAAGAGTCGTTGCGAGAACAGCCGGCAGTACGCGCTTCGGTGCTGGGGACTTTGGGTCGGGTTTACACCAATCTAGGGTTGCTGGAACAATCGGAGCCGCTGGTTCGCGAGGCGTACGAGTTGCGCCGGCGGCATCCGGAGAATGAAGCCGAATTGGCCAATAGCCTTAAGGATATGGCGGCCTTGCTTCGCTGGAGAGGGGACTACATTCTGGCGGAGCGTCTGTTGCGCGAGGCTATGGAGATCCGGGAGCGATTGGGGGGGAAAGACACCTTGGAATTTGCGGAAGCGGAGGTCGCGTTAGGTCTGTTGTTGGTTGAAAAAATCCGGGTTGAAAAAAGGCAGTTGCCGGATCGGAACGCATTCGTCGAAGGACTTTTTCGTCACGGATTGGCAATTCAGCGTCGCGAGTTGGGTGATAGCCATCGCGATGTGGGCGTCACTATGACGCTTCTAATGGTGCATCTAACGCAGTCTGGCAAAAACGCCGAGGCCCAGGAGGTCTTGAAGTCGGCCATGGCGATATTTGTCCAACAGCCTGGCGCGGCGTCGTTGGCCGCGGCCGTGATCGCTTTCCAGCAAGCGCAATCTGCGCGCTTCGCCGGAAAGATCGACTTCGCCGAGAAGCAGTATCGACTCAGCCTTGGCCTGATGAGGAAGGTGTTGGGCAATCGCCATATGTACACGCTCCTTCTCGCGGCCGACCTGGGGGGCATGCTGCGCGACGCGGGACGGATGGAGGAGTATGAGCGTATTTGCCGTGAAACCCTGGACGCCACGTTGGCGGCCTATCCGCATGGTCATCCCATGCTGATCGAAGCCCTCAATGAATGGCTGCCGTTCATCATCGTGCAAGGCAGATTCGACGAGGCCCAGGGGCTGCTCGAGATGCGAATCGACATGGAAGAGCGATTTCTGGGACCATCTCCGGAACGGGCGGCGCGGGGGAAACTTGACGTTGCCGACCTGCGAATCCAACAAGGACGATTCGACGACGCCAGCCGGCTGCTTGACGAGGCGGTAGCGCTGATTAAGCAGATTGCTTTTTCAAGCCAACCCCCGTTCCAGCGCACGTTGCAGTTTTATCGCGGCAATGTGGCCATGGGGCGCGAGCAATGGGCCGAGGCGGAACGCCTGTTTCGCGGAGTGCTCGCCGAGCCGAGCGTCGCAGTCTTCCCCAGGTACGGAATTCCCCTGTCTATCGACACAGGTCTCGCCGTGTCGATCCACAAACAACGGCCTTCCGATGAAGAAGCTGAAAAACGACTAAGTTCGTGGAGAGACGAATGGGTGTTACGCAGGCGTTTTCTCGAGGTCGAAATCCTTTTGCGTCCGCTGAGCCTGGCGCAACTCTCCATGGACAAGGCGCGATGGGACGACGCCGAGGGCGTGCTGCGTTTTGCCTGGAGCCACACACACGCACATAGCATGCCCGGCAGTTATCTGACTGGACTCACCGACAGCCTGTTGGGCGCCTGCCTTTCCGCGAAAGGCAAGCCCGACGAGGCGGAGCCCTTGCTAGTCGCCGGACTGGAAAACCTTCGCATCTCCCGCGGAGTGGAACATCCGCTGACGCGCGAGGCGCACGATCGACTCGTCGTCTTCTATCGCAGCGTCGGACGCACGGACGCTGCCGCCTCCCAAGCCGCCAACTCCGAAAACGAGCATGTGTCCGAAGCGGGAACCACAGCCGCTGAAGCCGCGGGAAAGGTGAACGTGCCCGGCCCGCTTCCATGAATTTTGGAGGCCGTAGCGGATCGCCTCAGGGCATAGCGAAAACCACTTTCGGCGCGTTCTGCGACACCGGGGCGAAAAGCGCGATCCAGGGTGACCGCCAATCCGGAAGCCGCTGGACCTCGCCTGGCTTCTGGCTTAGTCTGTCAAGCGGGTCGCTCGACTGGCGATTCTTTGAGCCGCGCGCCTCGATGACGCTTTGCCTACCCCACGCGCGCCGGCGCCCTGTTTCCGTCTTACCACGCTACCCACCGCTATTGTTTGAGGAATACTCCGTGCGAATGACTGGCTCTCCTTATTCGATCCTTCGATCCGTTGTTTGTTTGCTGGCCCTGGCGGGAGCAGTGGAGCGCGCGAGCGCCGCGGAGCCGGCTGCCGGAGCGGATATGTTCTCTCGCAAGGTTTCGTTCAAGCTGACGTACGCCAACCGCGACCTGGTCTGGGATGGCGATCCTGGCTCGCCGACGGCGATCGTCTATCCGAAGCTGGCGGCGCGGCCGATCGCCACCGACGTCTGCGTGACGACGAACCTCATCAGCAACGGATCGCCTGCCCGGCGTTACATGCGCGAAGCGCGAATCGCGGGCGACGACTCTTCGCGGACGGTCTACGCCTTTACTAAGGAGCGGGAGAAGGCGATCGGCGTTGTCGATAAAGAAGGGCGCTTCGTCCCGAATGAGGTCTACACCCAGCGCCGCGATCTGCTCCCCACCTGGCCGGTTGACGTTTCGGTCTTATCTTACGATCCGAAAGAAAACTCGCTCTACTATGAAGTCGAATCTCCCGGCCCGCGGGTGACGGAACTGCTCGACTTTTTGCCGCTGGATCTGCATGAAAAGAACAAGCCGGTCGTGGGGCGTTATTCAATCGACTTCGCGCCGTCTGCTAAAGGGGATCGCGCTCCCAAGCCTGCCGTCGTGTCGCTCGTGATCCACAGTGGAGGAAAATCGAGCGTTCTGGCCGA
>DASXPZ010000439.1:0-2445 GCA_036493275.1 Pirellulales bacterium | reverse complement strand
GGTCGGTGGTCTCAACGAAACCGATTTCTGGCCGCAACTAGCCGATCGCTTTCAGCGGGCCACGGGCCACAAGATCGAGATCGTCGCGACCGGTCCCAAGCACGTCATCGCCGATGCTTTCAAATCGGGCGAAGCCGATCTCATCGTGATGCACACCAGTGACACGATCATCAACCTTGTGGCCGACGGCTATGGCGAAAATCCACAGCCCTGGGCCCGGAACGACTTTGTAATCGTCGGTCCGCCGACGGACCCGGCCAAGATCAAGGGCGAAGCTGACGCCGTGAAGGCGCTGGGCCAGATCATCGAAACGAAGAGCAAGCTGCTCATTCACGCCAGCAACGGAGCAAACGAGCTGTTGAGCGATTTGCTAGCGGCGGGAGAGTTCGAGCTCGACCCTCAATCAACGCTAAGCCTTCCAGGTGATCGGCACCGGCACATGCTCAAGCGAGCAGCCGCCGAGCAAGCCTATACGATCGTCGGTCGAATTCCGTTTCTAAATGGCAAGCTGGATACGGGCGAATTGCAAATCATGGTTCAAGGCGACGAGCGCCTGCGGCGGCCCTTCTTGGTTATCACGGCTGCCAAAAGCGCCGACCAGCGGCGTCTGGCCGCAGCCCGGCAACTGGCTGCTTTTCTCCGTGAGCCAGCCACGCAATCGTGGTTGGCCGCATTCGGCCGCGGCAAATATGACGATCGGCCGCTGCTCTTTCCGGTCGTCGTTTCGCCGCGCGGTAGCGAACATTGAGGGCGATTGAAGTCAAGCTCACGCGGAGGCGCGGAGTACGCGGAGACCGGGGGGCGCGAGTACACAAAACTCCGCGATCTCCGCGCCTCCGCGTGACATATCCTGCGGCTTACAGGTCCTTGGCCAGCACCTTCAAATCCGTCCGTTCCAGCCAGCCGATCCGCTTCCAAAACGCCTCGCCCGATTCGTTGCTCGTGATCAGGAAGATGCTGCAGCGGCTGATTCCCTCGGCGCGAAGCCGTGCCAGGCAGTGCTCGACCAGCGCGCGTCCGAGGCCGAGCTGGCGAAACTCGGCGGCGACGCCCAGGTGATAGAGATAACCCCGGCGCCCGTCGTGGCAGCAGAGGACCGCGGCCGCCAGTTGCTGCTCGCGGCAAACGACCGAGCTCAGGCCCGGGTTCCGCTCTAGAATGCGGGCAAACTCCTCGCGCGTCTCATTCGCGCGAACACCCTCGCACGCATTCCAGAGGGCTAGCGCTGACTCATAGTCGTCCGGCCGCATCGCTTCCAGCTTCAGATCATGTGGCAGCATAAGACCAATTAAGAATCTGTAAGGTCTGCGACTCCCAAGCCACGCAACATCGTACGTGATTGGCAGTTAGCTCGCCAACTGCGGTTTGGCTGGCAAAATACACCGGGGTATCTGTGGTCCCCAGCGCAAGCTAAATTGAATGACGCCTGCCACGTTGGACTGGCCCGCCTCGAGAAAGGTTCATTTCCGCCGTGAACGAAGTTGTGACGATCGCTCCACCACAACACGACACAGCGGGCGGCGAAGACGGGCTGTTCTCCCTCGCGCACGCCATCGAGCACGCGGCGCATCTCCTGCCGTCGCAGGGGCCGATCCGCGTGTTCATCCACCACAACACGCTCCACGCCTTCGAGCATTTGCCGTTTCACGAGGCGGTCAAGGCGGGCGGCGCGACCTACGGTTGTCACCCGTACTTGCCCGAGGACCGCTATCGCGACAAGCTGGCGCGCGGCCGCATCTTGTTCGAAGATCTCGCGGCCGTTCTGATCGAAGACCTTGGCGACGACGGCGATCGATTGCTCGGGTATCTAGGCACCCGCTACCACCTGCGCCTGGCGATGCTGCAGCATCCGCTGCGGCTGGGCCCCGATGAGGAATTACGATGGCTGATCGCCGAGACCGACGCCCTGCGACGGTTTCGCGATGAAACGCCGTTTCAAGTCCGCGAGCAGATGGTCGAGAGCACGCGCCGCTGGGTGATGCGCGACTTGCGGAGCGGCCTGTCTCCCGACGGTCGCCACATTCGCGAAACGCTGGCCAGCTTGTTCGAGCAATTCGGCGAGTCGCAGATCGAGCAATGGGGCGCCGAAACTTGGGAAGCATTCACCCTGCACGCCCTGTGGAGGATTTGCCACCGCGGCGTTCACGGTGTGCCGCGATTCGCCGTGCCGCAGGCGCCGGCAGTCCGGCACCGTGATCTGCTCCTGCAAGCCTGCGGCGTCGATACGGATCGGCTCGTCAATGAAATCTTGATCCGCTTTTGCGCCGCCTATCTCGATCAAGGCGTGGCCAGTTGGCCGCTGCCCGAGCGCGAACAGGGGTTTTTGCGGTCTTTTGCCACTCTCTATAAAGACAGTCCCCAAATCGACGGCTGGCTGCGGGCCTTGCCGGGCGAGCTGCAGCGGATGGAACGCGAGGGGTTTAGCGCCCTCGAAAGCATCGACGA
>DASXPZ010000438.1:0-12736 GCA_036493275.1 Pirellulales bacterium | reverse complement strand
ACGCCAGAAAGCAGGAGCAACAGGGCAAGGCAACAAAACGCACGAGTGAAATGACGCATGGCGGATACCCGGATAGTGGTTTGTGATTGTGCGGAGAAGTGGACAAGAGAACAAATGGAGACTCGGCGGGCACGGCTATTTGGCTTCGGCCGGGACGCCGACGAACTCCCCTTTTAAGTAGGAAATCAAGTCGGCCAGCTCTTGTTTCGACATCGCCTTTTCGAACTCCTGCGGCATCAGCGAGAGCTTGCTCGACGTGAGCCGCTCCAAGTCAACCCGCAGGATCGTTTCTTCCTTCCCGAGGGCTTGTTTCAGCGTGACGCTATTCGCGGTTTCGCTCGCCACCAACCCCGTCAGCACGCGGCCATCTTTCGTTTCGGCTACATAGGCCAGAAAACCCTGCGTGATCTCTTGCTCTGGGATCAAGATGTGGAGCAAGATCGCTTCTTTGGGTTGATTGCGAATGCCGAACAGGTCCGGCCCAACGGCGTAGCCCTCTCGGTCGAGTCGATGGCAGTTTGCGCAGTGCTTCTTGAAAACGGCGTGGCCATTGTCGGAATTCGGCGGCAGCGCCAAAAGCGTTTTGTACTCCTCGTAGATCTTCCCCCGATCCGACTCACTGCTGACGCCGAACGCCAACTTTGCGCGGTCGCGGATCGCCGCGTCTTTATGCTCTGTGAGCTGCTTGCGGCGGATCGAGTCGATGGCGCCGGACGGAACTACGCCCTGTTCGATAGCTGTCAAAAGGCCGGGCAGATGTTGCTGACCGGAAAGGACGCCGGCCAAAACCTCTTCGCGCACAGCGGGCGTGTAGACCGGGAACCGCTCTGCGGAAAGCAGCACCGGCGCGATTCGCTCGTCCGAAAGGCCGCAGAGCGCGCGGATGGCTACCGATTGCGTCTCGGCGGGTTGCGCAGGATCGACTAGCGAGAGGAGGGTATCGCCGGCGATTGCGAAATCTGCATGCGCCAGCAGCGAGATGGCGACGCCACGCAGCTTGACGTCGCGATCCGAGTCGGCGGCGATTTCCGCCGCCAGTTCGAACAAACTTCGCAACTCCCGATCTTCTGCGCCAAGGGCCGCGAAAAGCACCGATCCGTTTACGCGGCCGGTTCCACGATTGCGTAGCCCGGTCGCGAATCCGGCCAAAAGAGCCGCGTTCCCCGGAAAGATCGGTTTGACGCGGAGGAGGCGCCGCACAATCGGGGCCCATTGCGCTTCGGCCTGGCTGGCGGCCAGCAGTCGGCCGAATTCGTTGTAGAACTCCACTCTCCCTTCCTTTCCGGTCGGTGGAATCAAGAGCAG
Organism: Pirellulales bacterium; assembly: GCA_036493275.1. Lineage (GTDB taxonomy): Bacteria > Planctomycetota > Planctomycetia > Pirellulales > JACPPG01 > JACPPG01. The sequence continues at coordinate 11,431 of DASXPZ010000438.1, read as the reverse complement.
TTCGGCGAGAAAGACCTCTTCACGCCCGGCAATCGAGCTGAGCACCGCCGCGCGCAGCCAGCGATCTTCGGCGTCTCGCGCGGCCAGCGCCGCCAACGATGGAATCGCCCGGGCGTCTGGAAACTGGCCGGCCGAGAGAGCCCATTGAAAACGAACGCGCGGGTCGACGTCGCCCACCAGCTGCAACACGGCGCGGGCCACCTCGGGTGATTTCGCCAGACGAGGCTCGGCGGCCGTCAAAGCCTGTTCGCGCACCGGGGCCAGCGGATTTTTCAGCGCGGCGATCAAGCGCTCTTCCGGCAATCCGTGATTCGCCGCGAACGCGAACAGCGCGACTTGCGCCGGCGGACTCAGCCGATTGGACGAATCGCCCTTGCGGATCGGCTCGGCTATCGAGTCGAGGATCGCGCGGGCATCATCGGGAAGTTCGGCCCGGTCGTGCTTTCCAGCCGCTTCCCACAGATGGCGTATCGTCAGGTCGAGTTGCCATCCAGCCTGATCGTCGAGCGACTGAATCTTCGGGTCGCGGCGCTGTTTTAGTTCCCTGGCGCTGAGGCGATCATCCACCACGCGCCAGATGCGTCCCATCCCGCGGCCGCTTTCGAAGTCGGTTCGTTTGCGAATTTCGACCGGCAGATAATCGGGATGTTCGATCGTCTTTCGGTACATGTCGCAGAGATAAAGGGCGCCGTCCGGGCCGTGCGCCAGAAAGACGGGCCGGAACCAGTTGTCTCGACTGGCGAGAAACTCGACGCCGGGCGTGGCGCGCTCGGCTGCGAAAGTCGCGCCGCGCGGGACGAGCCGATCGAAATGGACCAGGTTGCCGGTCGGATCGCAGGAAAAGGCCCCGCCACGGTATCGTTCCGGCAAACTTGACCCGCGCCACGCCAGCACGCTGCAAGCCGCGGTGAATGTGCCGGCGTGCGAATCGGCCGTCGTCACGTTCGCGCTGATCGGAAATAAGACCGCTCCTTGGCCATGCCCTTTCAGCGGCTCCGGCGCCAGATCGGTCGGGCAGTCCTGCACCGTCTCGGAAAACGCCAAATGGGGATTTCGGCGGAGATATCGCGACGGCATCACCACGTGCTGAACCGGGACGCGGTTGTAGCATATCAGCCGATGTCCGAACTCATCGAACGACAGGCCGAACTGCCCTCCGCCGTCGCAGGTTTCGTATTGGCTGAGATCGGCCCGAAAACGAAAGTCGGTTCGGCCGAATCTCAAAGGAGGCCGCTGCGGATGGCTGGGACAAGTGACCTCGCCGCCGGTCAGTCCACTGGTGACGTAGATCCAGCCGTCGATGCCCAACGTCGGATGGCTGACGCGGAGTTGCGTGCTCCCCTTGGTCGAAAAGCCTGTCAGCCAAACGGTTCGCTGGTCGGCGCGGCCGTCGTGATCGGTGTCTTTGAGATAGAGAATGTCGGGAGCGCAGGTGACGATCAGGCCGCCATCCCACGGGAGCAAGCCATTTGGAAAAGTCAGGCCGTCGGCAAACGTGGTCCGCTTTTCGAAACGCCCGTCGCCGTCGACGTCTTCGAGCAAGGCGATGCGCCCCATCGGCGGCGCGCCGGCGGAGGGGCCGTTGGGATAGCCGCGATTTTCGGCGACGAACATTCGGCCGAGATCGTCGAAGGCCACCGCCACCGGGCTATCGATCTCCGGCTCGGCCGCGGCCAATTCAATCCGCAAACCAGGCTCGAGCGTGAAGGACTCAATCGCCTGATCGGGCGTGAGGGGCCCATCTATCGGCGGTTGAGTTGGCGTCGCCGGCGGACTTGCTGGCGCGTCGGGCGCGGTGGCCGCTTTTTCCGAAGCGAGCGCCGTCGCGAAAGAACTGACTTCGGCCAGCGCGCAAGTCGACAAGACTACCAGGCACAATGAAATGACACGCACGGGAAGGTTTCGTTGGAGTGGGTTGGGCCATGCCGAAAGGCACGGGGCGCCTGACCGATTCTAAATCGCAGCGGCGCTGGCAGCAACGAAACCTGGCTCGGTCCCATTCTCAGGGGGCAAAAAGACGCCCCTGTCTCGGCGTTTAGCGGTCGCATCCGCTTAAACGCAGAATCAGAGGCGAATGACTCGTCGTCCAAATCATCTGGGCGTTATCGTCCCAACATTTTGGCGATCACGAAAATGACGAAAGCCCCGAAGAACCCTCCGCCTGCCAACAGGTAAACCAGCGAATACCCAGCAGCGGCAATCGGGGCGGCTTGTACTAGCAATTCCATGACTTACTCCTCCGCAAAAGAAAACTGTGATTTAAACGAAATGGCGCCTGGCCACGTTGAAGTGCTTTTCACCGGTCGACCCGGATGGAATTCTCGCGGCGGCGTCATGCCCTATACGCAAGTCCGGCGCCAATCTTGAAATCGACGCGACAAGTCGCGCAGATGGTCCAGCTTGCGATGCCTTCAAATCCATCGGCTGGGCGGATTTCAGCCGATTCGCAGTGTGAAAAGCCGATCTGACGATTGGATACGGCCAGTACTTTCGCCACGCTGGCCGCCTGGCGACCAGCGCTGATCATTCGATACTGGCAAGTCATGTAAGCCCCAATCTTTTCCGCTGTCCCATCGGAGGAACAAGTCGGTCGCTGCGCAGAAAAAAGCAGCCCCGCGACGATGCTCGTCGAGAGGCTGCTTTGTTTGGATTCAAAGGAAAGAGTGGGAAAGGACGACTATTTCTTTTCGTCCTTCTTCTCATCCTTTGCGTCGGCCGGCTTGGGATCGGGGCTCTTCCCTTGGCGAACGGTCGTCTTTTCGTTTTGTTCGACGCTGATTTCGCGGTTGGGCGAAGCGATCACCATCGTCTGCTTTTGCTTGCCATCGAGCTTGACGGTGCGGCCTGCGTCGACGTCGAAGGCGATTGTCGCTGTTCCTTCCTGATCGTCGATCTCGATGTCGGCCATCGGATTTTCTTCCGGCTCGAAGGTCAGTTCCGTCTTGGCGGCGATCTTTTGAACCTTGTGGCCGTCGGCCGTTTCGGACTCGGTGGTCGAGTACGTGATCTCGGTCTTCTTGACGCCTGCGCCCTTCATGGCCTCTTCGAAGTTCTGCTTCCAAGTGACGTCGGCAGCGACGGCCTTCTCGGGCAGCAGCACAAAAGAGCGCTCGAGCATTTCCTTAATGCTGGCTTCGCTCAGACCCATGCCCCCCATGGCGCCCAAGGGGTTGCGACGACCAGGATTGGCGGCGGCCTTGGCCAGTTGTGCGGCGATTTTCTCAGGGATCTTGATGTCGGTCACTTTACCGATCGGCGAGACCTTCATGCTGAATGTCTGCCCGACCATGGCTTCGAACATCGGTCCCATCATCTCCCAGACCTGCCCCTCGCCGCTGCCAGGTACTTTCGAATCGTAGTTGAGACCGCCCCCCAGTGGCGAATCCATCTTGAGTTGAATCCGGTCGAGCGTTTGCTCAACCACGGCCGAGCCATCCGAGTCGACCGACTTGATCTTCCACGAGGTGTCGAACGTCATGCCGGAATTGAATTCGATCTGCGAGCCGCTTAAGTCGATCTTGGCTTCGGAGGCGCGCTGCATGACGTAGTTCATGCTGTCCCCTTCCTTGAACTTCCAGCGGAGGAGCGTATCCGCCGCGTTTGCCGTGGCGGTCGACAGGCAACCGCAAGCCACTACGAATAGCAACGCAAGACAGGTAGGAATCGATTTTCGACAACGCATGACGGAACCTTTCGTGTTTCTGAATGTCTGCTGCGAGATACTTGAGCGGGCCGGCGCCCGCACTGGCCAAATGTCACGTCAGCCAGCACGGGCTAGAAGTTACGAACGGCGAGTCATCGATAGCGGCGCCGGCGATTGCCAAGCATCCGCCCGAATTTCATCGATAGCGCGCAGCGATGGAAAGAAGAACGACGCGTGAACCCTCGGACTCGAAACGTCACACCACCCGCCGCGCCAGGAGCCGCGGTCGCCCCGGAAGGCGGCTCCGCGGTTATTGTAGCCCTTCAGGTGGGTTCCGCAATGTTTGCGGAAAAAACGAGCCGACGGGTCGAATCGTCGGCAATCTGCGCGCCCGGCGCCAGCTTGCAGGACTTGGCGCCGGGACATCGATCGTGCAGACCTTCTCCACTGCTCGATGCCCCATCGACTATCTTTCGCAGAGTTTTCTTTTCGTGGACGAGTCGCGCCTCAAAACTTCGTCTTGACACCTACTGGCCAACCAGTACTATCTTGCCAGTCGATGGAGGGCAGTTCTGCCACGGAGGGTTTTATGGGCGACATCTTACCGACCGAGCGCGAATTGGAAGCGCTCAAGGTCTTGTGGCAAACCGGCGGGGCCACTGTTCGCGAAGTCTGGCGGGCGCTGGCCGACGCGGATCATGACCTGGCCTACACCACGGTCCTCAGCCTGATGCAGGTGATGGAGCAGAAGGGCCTGGTCCGGCATCGCGCCGAGGGAAAGGCCTACGTCTATTCCGCGCGCGTCGAGCCGGACAAAGTCTACCGGCAGTTGGCCGGCGGATTTCTGCGGCGCGTCTTCGACGGCGCCGTCGACCAGTACCTGGTCCACGCCCTGGCCGGCCGCCGGCCGAGCGACGAAGAGCTCGATCGCTTGCAACAGATGATCGAGGCCGCCCGCGCTCAACCGCGCGGCAAACCACGGAAGGGAGAGCGATCATGAGCGCGTTGTTGGATGGACTCGCGGCAATGTTGTTGGACTACTACGTCGCTGGCAGCCTGCTGTTGACGGCGGTGCTCGGCGTGATGGCGATCCTGCGGCAGCCCGTCGAGCGAATGACTGTCGCCTGGGGAGCGATGCTGGGCCTGATTGCGCTGGCTGTGCTTTGCGCGCTGCCGGCCTGGCCGAGAATCTCACTCGCGTCTCGCGCGGACGCAACGGCCACACAAGTCGCAACCAGCGCAATAGAGCCCACTCGGTCGACTGCTGAATTCGTTCCTCCCGCGCAAGATATTCGCCCTCTCCCAGGTAACGCCCGGCTCAATCCCGCAATCCCAGAGCGAACCCACTTGAGGGAGAATCCTGCGAGCCGCATCCGGCGGCCCACGGTCGAAATTGCGGAACAGCCGGCGCTTGAAGCGCCTGCTCAGCCTGTCGATTGGAAGACATTCATCGTTGTTGGGTTCTTGTTAGGTGGTTTGGGAACGCTCCTCTGGCAGATCTTTGGCGGGATTCAACTGTGGCGGCTCTGCCAGGCGGCAACGCCGGCGCCAGATTTCGCCGCTGCGGAATTGCGGCAAATCGTGGGCCAGCGCGAGCGTGCCCCGCGGCTGCTCGTCAGCTCACGCGTCCGCTCGGCTGCCGCCTGCGGAATGTGGCGGCCGACCATACTACTTCCAGCGCTCCTGGTCACCCAGCCCCCTGCGGACGCAGTCGAACAAGCCCAATTGGCGGCGCTGTTGTCGCACGAGTGGGCACACGTGCGGCGTGGCGACTTATGGCTGTTGTTCCTCTCCCGAGTCCTGTTAGCGGGACTCTACTTGCATCCATTGTTTTGGTGGTTGTTGCGGCGCATCGGCATCGATCAAGAGCTAATCGCCGACACATTGGCTGCCCAAACGTGTGGGCGGAAGGAGTTTGCCGCCTACCTGGTCGCATGGGCGCGCCGCCAACCGTCGCGGTCAAGGCCGACCGCTGCGCTCGGAATCTGGCAACGTCGCGCCGAACTTTCACGGAGGATCTCCATGCTACTCGACGAACGGATTCGTTTAGGCACAACTTGTTCACGCGCCGTCCGTGGCGTGGCCGGCGTGTCCATTGCCGCCCTCGTTGCGATGTTGTCCCTCATGACGCTACAACCGGCGCCGGCCGCTGATACTGCGGCGAGTGAAGAGCCGACGCTGGCTGTCGCCACTGCGACCGAGCCCGTGGTGGCGGGGCCTGCCGCGATTGGGCCCGCCGCGCCGCAGATCGCCGACGACAGCGCGCCGCCAACCAAGGTCAAGATCAACGGCGTGTGCCTGGACGACCGGCAACGTCCACTGGCCGGCGCTCGAGCAAGCATCTACCGAGTCGACGCGGGCAACGATCATATCTCTCACCCCAGCGGTCGCCTCAAGTTTGAGCAGGGATTCCTGCCCGGCATGACGTCAAGCACCGATGGCGTAATGGGACAAGACACCTATTCATGCGATCGCAATTCGCAACGGCTGATCGAAGAAGTCCCGTCCGACGAAGCGGGGCGATTCGAGTTCTCGCCGCTTACGGTCGATCCGGAATGGCTCGCTCAGAAGAGCACGCTCTGGATTTGCGTCCAGGCGACGGGCAAGGCCACGCAGTGGGACCGATCGATGGTCAACCGCCGCTCAGATAAGTCATTCGCGCTGAACGCGTTGAAATTCACGCTGCCGGAGGCGACGACTCTCCGCGGCCGCGTGACCGACAAGGCAGGCAAACCGGTTGCGGGGGCGACGATCTCGGTCGCCATGGCAGACCATTTGCCCAAGCCGGTTCCGGGCGTGACCTGCGTCACCAGCAACGCCAACGGCGAATACGAGATCGCCGATCTGGCGCCGTTCGACATCGACACCATGCCGCCGGAGCTCGCCTCGCTGGGGGCATTCGCTTACGTGAGTGTGGCAGGCAGAGTCGAGCATCCAGATTATGCGCCGCAACTGATCGAATACACAAAGCTGCCAGCGGTGGCCGACGCGGTGTTGTCGAAACCGGCCACGCTCACCATTCGCGTCCGCGCGGCCGAGAAAGACGAACCGCTCGCCAAGGCCCACGTGCAATGGACGGATAAAAACGGAATCAGCCAACGCGGCGCCACCGACGAGCGCGGCGAGTGTGTTGCAGAGAGGCTCGAACCGGGAAGCTACACGGTCGAAGCCTCGACTGCCGCTCGATTAAGGTCCGTCGAGACGCTCGATCTGAACGAGGGGCCAAACGCAGTCGAACTGAAGAGCGCCCGGGGCGGGATTCTCAAAGGGCGCCTAGTGGACGACGCCACCGGCAAGCCGCCCGAGTTGTCGCAATCGATGGCGTCGAACGTCGGCGCTTTACTGGCGGGCGCAGACGCAAAGGATTCGCTCAGCGGCTGGGTCGACCCGAAGACGGGCGAATTCACCATGGTCGTGCGACCGGGTCGAAATCAGATCTCCTTCGCCTCGCTTGGCGCCGTGTACCAGCCAAGTTGGGAATTGGTAGACGCCGAGCGCTGGAGCAAAACAGGCGTTGAAGTGCCTCAGGGTCAAACGATCGAGATCGAGCTGCGCATTAAACCGAACAAGACGATGAAGTCGGCCTTGCAAGATGGCTTTGACAAATGGCGCAACGGCCTGATGGCCAAAGCGCCCCTCCCCGAGGCGCAGCTCCGCGAAATCCTGGCCCAGGGAGGCGTCGCCGACCTGACGACCGAGACGATCGACGGAAAAGAGGAAATAACGACGATCGTCATGCAACGAGGTCACTTCGGCCTGGAAGAAAATACCATGGAACTGGCGCCGATCGAGCGAAGCTTGCTGGCGCATATCCGTAGCTTCACGCGACTCAAGGCGCTGATGCTATATCATCCACCGGGAGGGGACGCGGCATTTCAGACGCTGCGAGGAATCGAAAGCCTAGAAACTTTCGGCGTCGGGGATCTGATGTCCGATCTCGGCGCCGCGGGCGTTGCCGACCTGGCGACGCTGCCAAACCTGACGACGCTCTATCTGTTCAGTCGAAAGCTGGACGATGCGGCGATCGAACAGCTCGCAAAGATGCCGAAGCTCGAAAACCTGATGTTCGGCGGCGCACTGACAGACAAGGGCTTGGAACAACTCAGCGGGAAGACGTCCCTTAGAGCGTTGATGCTTACGGGCGTCGAGGGGGCCAAGTTCACCGACGCCGGCCTGGCCCACCTGGGCCGCATGAAGAACCTGAAGCAGCTTGGGTTCGCTTCTGCCGTGGCGCCGGCGGACGAGGCGCCAGAAGGTGATCCGCCCAACCCCTGGAATATTACGAACGATGGCCTGCGGCATTTGGCCGCGCTTGCGGACCTGGAAGACCTAACGCTGACCGGTCCGCAGTTGACCGACGCCGGCCTCGTTCATCTTCGTGGCCTCAAGAAGCTAAAGCGTCTGACCGAACAAGGCACGCAGATCACGCCAGAGGGCATCGAAACGCTGCGAAAATTCCTGCCCGAGTTAAAGCCGGCGGACAAGCCAAAACCGACCGGGACTGAGCCCGCGGCGCAAGGCGCGAGCACGTGGCCCGCCTCGCCGAAGCGGGTCGCTGTTTCGGCCACGGAGCAACCGCTGTCGCTGGCGGCCGCTCAAAATGCGCCGCCCGTTAAGCTTGTCCTGCGGGCGGTTTGTCTTGACGATCAGAAGCGACCCGTTGCCGGGGCCCATGCGCGGCTATTTAGAGTAGACGCGGGGACTGACCTTGCGAGACAACCGGCTACACGCCACAGATTTGGACAAGGCGTTGAGCCTGTCGTGTCAATGTGGAGTGAGGGGATCCTCGACCCCATCCACTACCATTGTGATCGGCAATCGCAGCGGCTGATCGCCGAGGTCCGCTCCGATGCCGCTGGGCAGATCGAATTCTCACAGCTTGCCGCAGATTCGGCCTGGGAGAAGGGAAACAGCGCGTTGTGGGTCTGCGTGCAGGCGCCGGGCAGAGGCACAGAGTGGGAACGGGCGATCCTCGACCGAGGAGCGGGGAATTCATTGCGTCTCGACCCGCTGAAATTCACCCTCCGCGCCGCAGCCACACTGCGCGGCCGCGTGACAGACTCGGCGGGACGACCGGTCGCAGGCGCGCTGGTGGTTGGCAACAGCCAACTGCCAAAATCAATTCCCAAGATCGGGTGTGCCGTGACCGACGCCGATGGCCGCTACGAAATTGCCGATCTTCCTCCGTTCGACGCGAGCAAAGTCCCTCCACTAGTCTTCGCCGGCGGCACGATGGAAAGCGTGAGCACGGTTGGCTGGATCGAGCATGCGGATTTTGCGACTCACTTGCTCGAGTACACGAAACTGCCGGACGTGGTCGACGCCGTCCTCTTGCCTCCTGCCGGCTTCACTGCGCGCGTTGTCGATGACGACGACGGCAAGCCGATGCAAAACGCCCACGTGCAATGGACCAGCCCGCAAGGTGAGATCTGCACAGGCCGAACGAATGAACAGGGCGTATTCGTCGCGACAGGGCTCGAGCCAGGAGAATGCTCCGCGGGGGTGTCGGTCGACGGACGGCTGAATTGCAATAAAACGGTGCACATCACGGTGGATCGCGGCGCGGTGGAGTTTCGCCTCAAGCGCGGCGGTGTCATCAAGGGGCGCTTGATTGACGACGCCACGGGTAAACCGGCTGTCCTGCCGCGGGGCGCTAATGTTAACGTCTTCGCTTTCGTTGCAGGGGGCGTGCTCAACGACACCACGGGCGGAGCCGTCGACCGGAAAACAGCGGAATTCACGTTTTCCGCCCGGCAGGGACGCAATCAGATCAGCCTGCGGGATTATGACGAATGCTGGGAGTTGATTGACGCGGAACGGTGGGTCAAGCAGGGAGTCGACGTCGCGCAAGGTCAGACGGATGAGATCGAACTGCGCGTGAAGGCGAACAAAGCAATCGGCCAGGCGTTTCAGGAGAGCTTGGAAGCCTGGCGAACCTCGGTGATGGCCAAGGCGCCTTACTCCGAGGAGACGCTCCGAGAAATGCTCACCAAGGGGCGCATCGCTGGCGCCGAGACCGAGACGATCGCCGGCAAGGACGAAATCATAGCGATCGAAGTCGCTCTCTCCGCTCCCGAGGAGGAGCAGCAACAGATGCGAGAGGCCGCTCCCATAGAGCGGAGTCTGCTTGCGCATATCCAGAAGTTTCCGCAATTGCGCACGCTTATCTTGTTTCATCCTCCAGGCGGCGATAAGGTCTTTGAATCTCTGCGAGGACTCCAGCATCTGGAAAGACTGGAGATCGCGGACGCCATGGCCGACGTCACCAGCGCAAGCGTCAAGCCCCTGGCGACGCTGCCGAATTTACAATCGCTATTCCTGGCCAGTTACAAACTGGACGACGGCGCGCTCGCCGAGCTGGCCAAACTGCCAAAGCTGCGAGAGTTGCGCTGTGGCGGGGTCTTTACCGACGCGGGGCTCGCGCAACTTTCCGCAGCCAAGTCGCTGACCGTCCTCTGGGTTTTCTCTACGGGCGAAGCAAAAATCACAGACGCCGGGTTAGCGCATCTCGGCAAGTTGACCAAGCTGACCGATCTTGTAATCGCCGAGTTGGTCAGTTTCAGCGACGAACGGGAAAACACGCCGTTGCGCGAGCACTCAGCAATCACCAATGATGGCCTGCGACATCTAGCCGGTTTGACCGAACTGGAAACCCTAACGATCTCGGGCTCTCATTTGACCGACGCTGGCCTCGTCCATCTGCACAACCTGAAGAAACTGAAGTCGCTCTCGACCGACGGGACCAAGATCACGCCGGCCGGTGTCGAAGAACTTCGCAAATTCTTGCCCTTGCTGAAGGCAAAAGAAAATGCGGCTGAAAAACCGAAGGAAGCGGCTCCCCAGCCAAAAGTCACGACGAAGGTCTCCAACGCGCCGGCGGCTGTGGCCGTGGCGCCTGCGGATGAAGCCTCACGTGAGGGAAAAATCGTGTACGCTGCCCCTGCTTCGCCTCCCGCTGCCCCGACCGATGCTCTCCCTCCTGTCATCCTCACGATAGCAGGCGTCTGTCTCGACGAACATCAGAAGCCGCTTGCCGGCGTCCGAGCAAGGCTCTTTCGCATCGACGAGGGGACCGATCTCATCAGCTATGCCACCGGCCGCCTCAAAGTGAGCGAAGGCTTTCTGCCGGAGCTGAAGACAGCCACCGGAACCATTCTGGCCACAAGTGGCGTCTCGTGCGATCGAAACTCACAGCGGGTGCTGGCGGATGTTCGCGCCGACGGGGCCGGCCGCGTCGAGTTCGCGCCGCTGCTACTCGATGAGGCTTGGGAATCGCAGACCAGTTCGCTGTGGGTCTGCGCCCAGGCGCCGGGCAAGGCGACACAGTGGAGCCGCGCCATCGTTGGACGTCGCGCCGACAAAACGCCCTTCGTCGAACCCTTGAAATTCACCCTGCCGCCGGCGACGAAATTGCGCGGTCGAGTGACCGACGCCGCCGGACGTCCCGTGGCGGGCGCGCTGGTCACCGCCGGAAACGCCCACCGTCTGGTGAAGCCGGTCGTCGGGATCGAATGCGCCGAGACCGACGCTGATGGTCGCTACGAAATCACAGATCTGGCGCCGTACGACGCAAGCAAGCTTCCTCCTGAGATCCAGGCGTACGGAGCGCTCGAATACGTCAGCGCCGCGGGGACGATCGAACATCGAGACTTCGCCTCTCACGTGATCGAGTACGCGAAACTTCCCGCCGAGGTGAACGCCGTGCTCGCCAAGCCCGCGACCCTCGTCGCCCGCGTCGTCGCGGACGAGGACGGAACGCCGCTCCCCAAGGCGAATATTTTTCTCAAC
>DASXPZ010000437.1:0-1844 GCA_036493275.1 Pirellulales bacterium | reverse complement strand
CCTGCCGCGGCGGGGCTGGTCGTCACTTCGGCAGATGATAAAAGTCCGGCGGCCGAAGGTGGTTTACGTCCGGGCGACGTCATCAAGCGCGTCGGCAAGACGCCGATGACCCGTCCCCTCGATCTGGAACGCGCGCTGTTGGAGCACAAAGCCGGAGAAGAAGTGCAGCTCTCGGTCGAACGAGATTCTCAGCCCTTGGCGCTCAAGTTGGTGCTGGAATCCCCTCCTAAACGCGAACTGACGTCCGACATTGCCTGGGAACTGCTGGGGATGAAACTGGAGCCGGTTCCTCAGCGCCAGTTCGCCGCGCTGGGGACCAAGTACCGCGGGGGACTGCAAATCGTCGCGGTCCGTCCAGACGGCCCGGCGGCGCAGCAGGGAATCCGCCGTGGCGACATTCTGTACGGGATGCACACTTGGGAAACCATCACGCTGGACAACGTGACGTTCATCCTGAATCATCCCGATTTGGACAAGTTCGCGCCGCTCTCGTATTACACGTACCGCGGAAAAACGCCGATTTCCGGGCATCTGATCGTGGCGGATCGGCCCGAGCGCGTCGTGGAGCGCACCGACCGCGTCGAGCGCTGATGACCGCCGCAGGTCGTTTCAGAAAGACTCCAACCGTGTTGCCAGCGTCTGCCAACAGCCTGACTTAGGCGATCGCCATTTTGTAACCGGTCTCTATCTTATGTTCCGGGGGGAGGGGCTACAGGACTTCGAAGTTCTCCTGGTCATCTTCTCGACCCGCCTTGGTTTCTTCCATCGCGGCGGCGATAATGCAGCAGAGCCCAGCGGGTGCGATCTTTTGCGCCGCGCGCTATTGGGCGCGGGTGGCATGCTTCTTCTCGATGTGGCCCAACAATGGAAGCGGAGTTCATTGCCTGGTTGAAAGAGCGATTGCCACGGCACGAACAGTTGACTCTGGGGATTGGCGACGACGCGGCGCTCGTCCGGCTTCGCGAGCGAGGCGACTTGCTGGTTTCGAGCGACATGCTGATGGACACGGTCGACTTTCATCTCGATCAGGTCGATCCGCGTCGCGTCGGGCGCAAGGCTCTGGCCGTCAATCTGAGTGATATTGCCGCGATGGCCGGTCGTCCCTTGGCCGCCGTGATCAGCGTGGCGCTGCCGCGCCAGGCTGGCTTGCCCCTGGCTCAGCAATTGTGCGAAGGGTTTCTGCCGCTCGCCGAACGATATGACGTGGCGATCGCCGGCGGCGACACCAACAGTTGGGATGGGCCGCTGGTGATTAACGTGACCATCTTGGGCGAGCCGACCGCGCGCGGAGCGCTCACGCGCCGCGGCGCACAGCCGGGCGACGTGATTCTGGTTACGGGGAGCTTTGGGGGGAGCATTCTCGGCCGGCATTTTGGTTTTGAGCCGCGCGTCGCCGAAGCGCTCGCTCTGCATGCAAGGTATGATTTACACGCCGGAATCGACGTCAGCGACGGTCTGTCGCTCGACCTCTCCCGATTGGCCGCGGCCAGTGATTGCGGCGCGCTCGTCGACCTCGTCCGGGTACCAATCGATGACGCAGCGCACGAATTGGCTCGTCGCGAAGTCGCGACGACGACGGCCCTCGATCACGCGCTCTCGGACGGAGAAGATTTTGAATTGATTCTCGCCGTTTCGCCAGCGACTGCGCGGCGAATGCTTGAGGATCAACCCTTGGGCGTTCCTTTGACCGAGATTGGCCGCTTTGTCGCAGAGCCTGGCCTGTGGCAGACCGATCCTTTCGGAGGGCGCCGCCTGCTAGAACCGCGGGGATTCCTGCACTGACATGGCTCCCAATCCGCAAAGATCGTTGATGGATCTAAACAAATTGTCTTTTATGATGAGCC
>DASXPZ010000436.1:0-5983 GCA_036493275.1 Pirellulales bacterium | reverse complement strand
CGCGCCACTTCCTTGCTCTCATCCGCCTGCGACCTCAAATCGGGCACCGCCGACGGATTGTTCCTTTCGGCCGACGGGATCGCCATCGTCGCCGCGTTCACCGACGCCATCGCCTCCTTGCCCGCCTCGTACGCCGTCTTGAAATCGTGCGGCTGATCCTTCCGCGGCTCCTCCCCTTTTGCCAACGTCACATTCGCAGCCCGCGCCTCGCGTTGAAACTCGCCCGGCGCTGCCGACACCAGCCGATACGCTTCGCGCGTCTCCGCCAATAGCTTCCGCCGCTCCGCCCCGGTCGTCGTCGTCGCCTCCGCTTTCTGCTGCAGCGCCTGCGCCAAGTGATATCGCAACTCCAGCCACTCCGGCTCTTGCGCCTCGGCTCCGTGCGCGTCACCCAGCCAACCCTTCGCGCCGGCAATCGCCTCGTCGAATTTCTTCTGCAACAGGAAACACTCCGTCTGATAGCCATACGCGCTCGTGATCAACTTGCGAAACGCCGGAGTTACGCTCGATTGCGATATGATCTCCTCAAAGCACCCCTGCGCCCGCTGATAGTCGCCCAGCGCCTGATAACACCGCCCCTCATACAGTCGCGCGTAAAAGCCAACCAGCCACTTTGAGTATTGGTCGAACAGTCCCGAAAGTTCCTTCGCCGTCGCCTCGTTCAGCTCGCGAAACTTCTTGCTGTCCGCCGGATAGGTCGCCGCCTGTTCGAATCGCGACTGCGCCGCGAGCACGTTCACTTGCGCTAGCCGCCCGCGCAAATCTTGCCGCGAATCGCCTTTATCGGCGGGCGCTGCGGCATCCGGCGTCTTCGGCAGCTTATCGATCGCCGCCGTATAGAACGCGGCCGCGCTCGCGAACATCGGCTGCGCTTGATCGAGCAATTGTTGGGCCGCTGTCCGCTGCTTGTCACGTTGTTCCGCATACGCCGACCCGGCCGGCAACTCGTTCGCTTGATCCGCGAGCCGCTTCGCCTGCTCCATCAGCACGGTCGCCAATTGCGTCTGCGCCTCGGCCCCCGCCGCGCTCGCCGGATTGGCCGCCGCGTAACGATCCAACTCGGCCCGCGCCTGATCGAGCAGCTTCGACTGCGCTTCCGAATCCGTCGCCTGCCGCGCCTCATCGATCAGCGTCACGCCCCGCAGATACGCGATCCGCTGCTTAAAGGCGTCATCCGCCAGCCGGCTTCCTTCCATCTGCGACAGATAATCCAGGGCCAGCTCATTCAGCCCGCGGCTCCGCAGCCCGGCCACAAATTCCTCAGCCTGCTCCTTGGCACTTGCGACCACAGCAAAGCAGGTCACAACCGCCAGCGCCAGCAACAGTTGCCGTCGGCACGTGGGATTGCGATCCTGCATAGCGAAAAACCTTGCGGCACGCGTCCGGTGGGGCGCCGACGTCAGCGACGAGGGGCGGTCGAGCGGGGCAATTGCGCCGCTTCCTCAATTCTAGCCGCCCACAAACTGGCCGCCACCGCTTCCGGCCATCGCAGCGAGCGCCGCGACTTGCCTGGCCGCCACATCGACACGCCAGCGCCGCGAAGTCGGCATAACCGTCACCGCTGGACACTAAGCCCGCGGCCGGCCATCTCGCGCGATCGGCTGCTCCGCCAATCCGTCGCCACGACCCGAAGAATTCGCCGCCCCGTCCGCCAGCAGCGACACCCGCCGCAGAAAGCCTTCCGGCAACGGCACGGTCCTCAGTGCGCCGTCGAGCCAATGATCGCCCGGCTCCCCGCGCGACACTGGCGCCTCAAAACGCCCATCTAGCCGCGAGGATTTCGATTTAGAATACATGACACGTCGCCGCCTTCGGCAACCGCAGGAAATCAAGCTCAATCAACAAAACGGCCCGGCACGAAAATCTGTTCGCACTCCGCCCGCTCGCCCACTATCGAATCGCCAGCGCCCGCAGCTCAATCCGCAGCCGCTCCCGCGCTCGACAAACTCGCGACAGCACCGTGCCCAGCGGTATCCCGAGCACGTTCGCCGTCTCCTGATGCGTCAGCTCGCCGACCACCACGAGCAACAGCGACTCACGCAATTCCAGCGGCAATCCGCCCAATGCTCGTTGCATCTCGTCGGTGAAACCGTCCGCCACCGGATCGGTCTCATTCGCCTCCGCGTCCAACCAACCATCGCCCGAAAGGATCATGCGCCGGCCCACACGGCGCCATCGATCGATCACTCTCCGACGTAAAATCGTCGCCAGCCACGCCCGCTGGCATCTTCCCTCCTCGAATCGCCCACGGCAGGTCCAAGCACTGCGCAGAGTTTCCTGCACCACGTCCTCGGCATCGTGACAATTGCCCATCATTCGATAGGCAGTCCGATACAATGCCGGGGCGTGTTCGTGGATCAACTCCGCGAACTGTCCCTGCGATAACGCCACCGATTGCCTCTCTCGTCAGCCGTTCCGTTAAGAACCCGCAGCCGAAACCGTTCTCCAGCGATTTCGGTCGGCTCTTAGTAGCTGGGTGGCCCTAGTCCCGGTAGTCGCGGCATTGGCAGACGCTGCTATCGGGCCCAGGTCGCCGTGCATTTTAGCACAACATGAGCTTCCAGCGACCAGTTCGTAGGGGCCCCCACACGTTATTCCCCAATTCCCAAAAAAATTTCCGCGTCTTCTACCCCAAATGGTCGATAGGGCGCTTGAGTCGGCGCGCCGAGTATGGAAAAATGTCTCAAACAGCGCCTGGTAATGGGTTTGGAGCCAAAGAGCCAGTATTGATGCGCGGCAAACCAGGCAAACGGCAGCGATCGGGCGAACGCCTGCCTACAATGGAGTCGCGCAATTGTGGCGAGGGATTTGCCAACGTACCCACCGCAATTCCCTTCTCCGGCTCCGACACTCCTATGCATCAGGCGATCAAACCCGTTGAAAGATTCCCTCGTCGGGCGGCCAAGCCCGATCAAACGGGGCTCGAAAAATATCCGCCCTGGGCTGCGCTCTTCTGGCACGGCATGGGCGCCCGGCCCTGGCTGAAGTTGCTTGCCCGCAATCGCTTCGCCGTTTCGCCCAAGCGGCTCAATTACCTTGCCGGCGTTTCCTCCGGCACGATGTTCCACAGCTTCGGCGGCATCTTCGAGAAGCTGCTCTACAGCCACCGCGTCCGCACCACCAAGCTCAAAGAGCCGCCACTGTTCGTCCTCGGCCACTGGCGCAGCGGCACCACGCTGCTGCATGAACTCCTGATCCTTGATAAGCGGCACACCTATCCGAACACCTACGAGTGCATGTGCCCACACCACTTCCTCTGGACCGAGTGGTTCGTGCCGCCGCTCACTGCCTGGATGCTTCCCGCTAAGCGGCTGACCGACAACATGGCCGCCGGCTGGGACCGACCGCAAGAAGATGAATTCGCGCTGGCGAACCTCGGCATCCCGTCGCCCTATCTCTCGTGGGCCTTCCCCAACCACGGCCCAGTGAACGACGAATACCTAGACCTCGTCTCTCTTTCCGCCGCCGAGCGCGAGCGCTGGAAGAACGAGCTCAATCGTTTCGTCCATCGCGTCGCATCGCTCCGCAACGGCCGGATGATTCTCAAATCGCCGACCCACACCGCCCGCGTCCGCACACTGCTCGAGATCTTCCCCGACGCGCGCTTCGTCCACGTCGTCCGCAATCCGCTTGAGGTCTTTCCGTCCACCGTCCGCCTCTGGACCAAGCTCTGCCAAACCCAAGGCCTGCAGTCCGTCGACGGCACGCCCGCCTGGGTCGAGCCGCAAATCCTCGACACGTTCGTCCGCATGTACGAACGCTTCGAGCGAGACCGCGAGCTGATCCCGGCCGGTCACCTCGCCGAGCTCCGCTTCGAAGAGCTCACCGCCGACCCAGTCGGCCAAATGCGAAAAGTTTACGAGCAGCTCGACCTCGGCGAATTCAACAGCGCGCGGCCCGCCATCGCCGAGTATGCCGCCGCCCACCGCGACCATCGGGTGAGCACCTACAATCTCCCGCCAGCCACAGTCGAGCGCGTCCGCCGCAAATGGGCCCCCTACTTCGAGCGCTACGGCTACGCGACCAGCGACGCCGCCGCCGAATTAGATTCCGTCTCGGCTTAATCACTTATCATCAGAACGCCGCTTACATTTAGCGGCGGGGCTCGCCCGCGCGTCGTTCGCCGCGTTGCTTGTGACGCGCGCTAAATTCCACGGCCCTAAACCCGAGCCTTCTTCGTCCCACAAGCGCTCGCCACCGCGCACGACGTGCAAGAGTCGCAGCCCCCCTGCCCTTTCGCTTCCTCGGTGCCGCAGCCCGGGCCGCAGCCTTCGATCAGCGTCTCAGTGAACTTGCGAAACTGCACCTTCGCCTCGTAAGTCTCGGCCAACCGCCCGGTGAACGACTCGACTTCCGCCGGCACATCGCCCAAAAAATAAAAGAACAGACCTTGGCCGTCGAACAGATGCTCGACGTCCACCAGCACGGCCGGCACCCGCTGCTCGGCCAGCAACTGGGCACACGCCTCATAAGCCGCATGCCGATTCGACTCGAGCCGCGCCTGCAGCAATTCATCCTCGACCGTCATCCCGCGCAAGATATCGCCATCGGCAAAAGCCCGGCCATCCTCGCGCGACTCGTCGCGATCATCCTCCGGCGGCCCCAGCACGTCGCCAATTTCCAGCCCCCGCCGCGTACGCACAATCACGCGACTACGGCGCGGATAGCGAACGGCGTCGACCGCCGCAAAGCGACCGACCTGCCCCATGGCGCCAACACGAACCAAATGATAGCGCGACATAGTGCGAAAGAATCGAGCGGCCGGTGGTCAGAAGACTGAGCTCACAATAAGAGAGCGTCCTCCACTATTTTGACGGCCGCCGCGCCGCCTGCCAAGAGAAACTCCGCCCGATTTGTCAACCGCCAGCTAGTCGCAAACAGCCTTACCTCTTGCGTTTAGCATCGCCGCAGCCCTTGCGTTTATCATCGTAGCGCAGAGATACTACAGTGACACTCGATCCTCATCACCATCGGCGACAGCAACCGCACGAATCGGCCCTAGGAGCCACCCGCGATGACGACCCAATTCATGGCCAGCTCGATCGATTCCGCCACCGCGGGCACCTGGCAGCGACTCGCCGACCGTATCCTCGCCGGCGAATCGATCTCCCCCAAAGACGCTCTCGCCGTCCTCGAAAGCCCAGACGACGAGTTGCTCGATCTGCTGGCCGCCGCTTATCGCGTCCGCCGCCAATTCTTCGGCAACCAGGTCCAGCTCTATTTCCTCATGAACGCCAAGAGCGGCCTCTGCCCCGAGGATTGCGGTTACTGCTCGCAATCGAAAATCTCGACGGCCGACATCCCAAAATACAACCTGCTTAGCCGCGACAAGCTCCTCGAAGGCGCCCGCATGGCCGCCGAGCAACAAGCCCGCACCTATTGCATCGTGATCTCCGCCCGCGGCCCAAGCGAGCGCGAGATGGAAGCCGTCGAAACGATCGTCCCCGAGATCAAACAGCGCTACAACGTCAAGATCTGCGCCTGCCTCGGCCTGCTTACGCCCGACCAGGCCGAGCGCCTCAAGGCCTGCGGCGTCGACCGCGTCAATCACAACCTCAACACCGGCGAAAACTACTACGGCGACATCTGCACGACCCACACCTTCGCCGACCGGCTCGACACATTGCGCGCCGTCCGCGACGCCGGCATCGAAATGTGCTCCGGCGGAATCATCGGCATGGGCGAGCGCCGTAGCGACGTCGTCGACATGGCCATCGCGCTCCGCGACCTCGGCGTGCAATCGATCCCCGTGAACTTCCTGATCCCGATCGAAGGTACGCCCCTTGCCGAGCGGGCCGACCTCAATCCGCGTTACTGCCTCAAGGTCCTTGCCATGTTCCGCTTCGTAAACCCCGACCGCGAGCTCCGTATTGCCGGCGGCCGCGAAGTCCACCTCGGCAGCCTGCAAGCCCTCGGCCTCTACGCGGCCAATTCGATCTTCGTGGGCGACTACCTCACGACCAAAGGCCAGGCCGTAGAGTCC
>DASXPZ010000435.1:0-3269 GCA_036493275.1 Pirellulales bacterium | reverse complement strand
GTCGCCCATCACCTGTGGCAATGCAGGTCAGGCAACAGCCGTTGATGGCGATGCTGTCTCCCAGTCGGACGCCGTCGACGCCGTCGCCCGCGTCGAGCACGAGAATTCGCCCCGGCGGACGCGACTCAACAGCGGCCACCCGGGCCAATGCCTCGACCAAACCGGTGAACATGGGGAAGTAGGCTTGAGGCTATAGGCTGTAGGCTTGAGGTAAAAATTCGAAAGAGATCATCGGGCGTGTGGCGCCACTGTGTCCAGCAGTGCGTACCAGAACTGGCGCCTCAACGGAACGGAATACGAAGCTAACCACGAAAGCACTACTCTAAAACAGCGGGTCTTTGTGGGGCTGGCGTTGCACCCATTCTTCCCACACGTATTGAGCGGGCCCCCAGGCGACAAAGCCGCAACAGACGAGCGGCACCGCGTACCCCCGGATCACCATGATGGCCACCAGCGCAAAGACCAGTCCCACCACGTGCCCCAGGCTGCGCTGACCGCTGAGCATCTGACTGACCAGATGGGGATACGGAATTCGCGAAACCATCAATAGGGCCACCAGCGCGGCGAAGAAGGGGAGCACCGTCTGCAAAAAGGTGTCGATCTGACTCGCGTAGACCAGCGGATTGTCATTTCGGCGGAGCGTGTAAAACATGATCGCAAATCCGGCGATCGATGCCGCGGCGGCCGGACTTGGCAAGCCTGAAAAATGAAAGTGATCGTCGTCCACCCCGGTCTCAACCGAGAACCTTGCCAGGCGCAGCGCAGCGCAAACCACATAGGACGCGGCGATCACCCAGGCCCAATCTTTGTGCAAATGGGTAAAGCTGGGACACATTTTCACTAACAAAAAGGCCGGGGCCACCCCGAACGTCACCAGGTCGCACAGACTGTCAAGCTGGCCGCCGAACTCGCTCGTCCAGTTCGACAACCGCGCGACGTGCCCATCGAGCGCGTCGAACACCATTGCCAAAAAAATCAACCAGCCGCTGAGCATCACGTTGTGGACGGGATCTTCCGGATTCAGCGCCTGAACCGCTTTGATAGGGCTGCGAGTTCCGAGCGGGATGCCCGAGGGAGCCTCGATCGACGTCGGCGCCTCGACGCGCGAGGCCACCACGATGGCGAAAAAACCGCACACCAGGTTTCCTAACGTAAATAGCGTCGGCAGCACGGCGACAGTCCGAATGCGCTTCATTGTCATACCTTCTTCCCTGCGTAACTTCTTAAGACTTGCTCGCGAGGTCGGAATCGTAACGCGCCATCGCGCTACTCCCGGCGTTCACTTTTTCACCCAACTTCACCAGCACGCGCAGGCCAGGTTCGTCCGGCAAGATCAGTTCAGTCCGCGAGCCCAGCTTGATCATGCCAAACTGCTGGCCGCGCGCAAGCATGTCTCCCGGTCGCAAGCTACACACGATGCGCCGCGCAAACTGGCCGGTGATCTGGCGAACGATCATCCGCCGCGCAACCGCTGGACCGCCGTGCGCCGACGCCGAATCCCCTCCGTCCGGCTGCAGTTCTTCGAGCCCAATCCACATGCTTTCGTTCTCGACCGCGCTCTCCGGTCGAAGCGCGTTGAGAAACTTGCCCGGCGCGTATCGTAAGCTTAGCACTCGCGCACGGGCCGGAACACGGTTGATGTGGACGTTGAAGATCGAAAGAAAGATGCCGATTCGCACCGCCGGCCCGTCAAAAAACGGCTCATGCTCCACCCGCGTGATCTCCGAGATCCGCCCATCGGCGGGAGAAACCAGAATCTGCTCGTCCGTCGGCGGGCGACGCTGCGGATCGCGAAAGAAATAGACCAAGAGCCCGAAAGGAACGGCGGTCAAAATTGCCGCCAGCGGCCAGGGCGAAAACGCCAGCGCGATCGTCGCGGCCAACAGCGGCCAGCCCATGATCTGCAATTCGGCCAGGCCCCAGCGGGCAAACGGCAGCTTGTCTCGCCAGGCGAATGGGTCGTCGGCCCGGTCCCACTCGGCCGTACAAAGGTTGCGACAATATTTCAGATCGCGCGGATCGAGAATCTCGTGCGGCGCCCCGCTCGCGTCGCCATGTCGGCTGGCCGCCATGTTGCGCACGTAACCGGGCCGAAAGGTCTTCAGATAAAAGCGACGCGCGCGCCCCCAGAGCAACTCCAGGCTGTAGCAAACGCCTCCCCCCGGCTGCACGCTGGTGATGTTCGCCGACAGCGGCTCCACGCCATCCGGCGCGACGTCTCGCGGCGCGCCGCGCAGGGTGTCGCTCATAGCCCTTCTCTCTCGTGCGGCGGCGCGCCGCTCGGCCCAGACAGCTCGTCCGGGCTAGGAGTATCGCGCGGGCTCGGCGCTTCGCGCGGAGTAGATGTCGAGGAAGAGGTCGTCTTCCGCCACGGCACGTCGCGCTCGCCGGCCAGATGATTCGCGGCGCGGGCCAGCACAAACAGCAGATCACTCAAGCGATTGACGTAAACGACCAACTCATTTCTCACCGCTTCGGTTGCCGCCAGGGTAATGATCCGCCGTTCCGCCCTTCGGCAGACCGTTCGCGCGAGGTGCAACAGCGCCGCGGCCGGGCAACCCCCGGGCAAGATGAACTGTCGCAGAGGCTCGAGTTGTTCTTCGTAAAGATCGATCGCCGCTTCGAGCGTGGCGATCTGCGAGCCGCCCAACAGCGCGGTCCCCTTCGCCACGGGGTCGGGCGTGGCCAGTTCGGCGCCCAAATCGAACAACTCGTTCTGCACCCGCGCGAGCAGCACGTCGAGTTGGGCGCTCATCGGCTCGGTGCGCGCAAGCCCCACCACGGCGTTCAATTCGTCGACGGCGCCGTAGGCCTCGATCCGAGGGGCGTCTTTCGAGACGCGCGGACCGCCGAACAAGCCGGTTGTGCCGTCGTCGCCGGTTTTGGTGTAGATTTTCACGCTGCAATCCACGCTCTGCGGGGCAATTGGCCGCGCGTACCCGCCGGCCGGGTCTCGGCATATAATCAAAAGATCATTCTACCAGAAAGGGTGAGCCCGGCAGAGGCGCCGCGGCAGGCGGTAGGATCGGGGCATGAGCGATGAGACCATCCAACATATATCTATGGCAGACAAGCTAGCTCAGCCGTTGATTCCCCTGATTCCGGCGATATTCGCCGCGTTCATCTTCTGGAAATTGATTAAAGAACTAAAAAGCGGAGTGGGATCTCAACGAGGATTCACAGTCCGTCGCGACGAATCTCCACGAATGTTTGCGTTTCATCTAGCCACGCTTTTTGCTATCGGACTAAGCTGGATTTTCGCTTTGATA
>DASXPZ010000434.1:0-2130 GCA_036493275.1 Pirellulales bacterium | reverse complement strand
ATCTAGAAAGCAAGATTTGTTTGTCGACTTCAAAGGCAAGTCAACCTTGGGGGAATGGTACTTCACGGCATTGTCGTCCATCCTCGGGCTAGCTAGCGCCCAACAGCAAATTGTAGATGGCAGCCCCATCAACGCTGGCGCCGTGTCGTACTTGCGAAGCATCCTGGCGGCTTGCCCGGTGGGCTACTGTCGCAGCCAAGCGCTGCACGAAAATACGGGATTTTACGCCCGAGCATTCATACACGGTCAGAGCGCCGTGTATGTCGGCTACTCGGAGACTATCTACTACGCTTTGCGCGAAGCTGCAGACAATTGCCTGCCGACCTCAAACTGTCTTAGCGAGCGCGAGATCGCCGTGCGCGCACTTCCGGTGTTCAGTCTCGATCGGATTGCGCCGGCAGTTGGTTGGGTGGATGCCTTCGCCATTGACGCGAAGTTGGCCGGGCGCAAAAAGGATCTTGCCATTGATTTCGCTAAGTTCGCGACCTCGGAGGCGGCTTATCAGTCAATTTTGACACCGGAATGGCCTTACAAGTCACGCTATCTCCTTCCTGCGCGGATCGGTCTGACTATCAAGGACGCGCCGCTCTATGAGCAATTCCTGAAAGCTCATTCCGGGAGAGGTACAGGCACTCTCCTCCACCTAAACGTGAGGCTACGCGACATCGCGAACAAGGTGACTTGCGAATTGCCAATCGACCGTGACGATACGGATACTCAGGAGGCGTGTCGTGCAGTTGTCAAATGAAGGAGGCACGGTGCGGCAGCCAGTGGGACCTATTTGTATCAGAGCGCTGGCGGGACTGTTACTACTTTTCTTTGTTGCTCCCAGCCTGACCATTGGTACCGTCGGCATGGCCGAAGAGACGTCGACGGCGCCGTCTGTTATTGCCTCAAAGCTGCTCAATCAAATAAAGGTGGCCCTACAGAGCATGCAGGAAGAATGCGGCTCGACGGTGTTTACGGACAACCGCGGCGAAGTCTTGTGCAAAGGACACGGCGAGGAAACGATTGGGGCTGCGTGGAATAGACATCTGACGGCGGTTGGTGTTCCGGGCAAACTATCCGACAGGGAAGCTCTCGCGAGCGCGATTAATTTAGATCCTCAGGCTTCGCTCGCTCTCGGCGCCGGAATCGCTCGATTGGACGCGATCGAATATCTGCTGTCTCAGCTGCGACATATCTCGGGCAAGGACTGACCCAGCGTAGTGGCGCGACGCCACTAGGTCGCGACCAGCGGCAACGTCCAAAGCGCCGCTGCGCGCCAGTTCGCGACGGGTTATCTCGGCTCCCATCCCGGCGGCGCCAATTCGAACCGGGCAAAGTCGAAACCGGGCGCAACGGTACAGCCGACGAGCGTCCACTCGCCGAGCGTTTCCGCCGCCTGCCACGCGCGAGCGGGCACGATTGCCTGCGGCCATGCGCCGGCGGCGAGATCGTTCCCTAGCGTCACGCGCTCGCGCGCTCCCGTCTCAGGCGCGATGTCAAGCGCAAGCGGTGCGCCGGAGTAGAAGTGCCAGACTTCGACGGCGTCGATGCGGTGCCAATGCGAGCGCGCGCCGCGCGCGAGCAGAAAATAGATCGCGGTCGAAGCTGCGCGCCCGTCCGCACTCTCTTCCGCCTGGCGGGGAAGAAAGATCAGGGACGTATCGCGGAACGTCTCGCGAAAATGCCCGCCCTCCGGATGCGGCCTGAGATCCAGGAGCCGGATCACGTCGGCGGCGGAAAGGGTCGTTTTCAAGAGCGGTTCTTGCGCTCGCGGATTTCAGCAAAAACCTTCCACGCCGGGCTGCCGGCAAGCCCGACCGACTGTGCGACCTCGGGAACGTCGGCGCGCAGGAACGGATTGGCCGCCTTCTCGGCGCCGATCGTCGCCGGAATAGTGGCCTTGCCGGCGGCGAGGAGCCGGCTCACCTCTTCGGCGCGCGCGGCCAGCGCCTTGTTGTTCGGCTCGATGGTCTCGGCGAAACGCACGTTCGCCGCCGTGTATTCGTGGCCGCAATAGAACTGGGTGTCGTCGGGGAGACCCCGCAATTTGAGCAGCGACTGCCACATCATTTCCGGGTTGCCTTCGATGACGCGGCCACAGCCGATCGAGAACAGCGTGTCGCCGACAAAGGCGAGCTTTTC
>DASXPZ010000433.1:0-7082 GCA_036493275.1 Pirellulales bacterium | reverse complement strand
GGCGTTCTACCACATTCACCGGCGGCTAGCGCCGAACCGCTCACAGAACGAGGGCCGGGGTAAGGGCCGATGCGAGTTAGGGCTTTCAAACTAGTGCGACGCAAGCGCGGCGCCGGCCCCGGGTACCCTCCGGGTGCGGTTCGCTCCGGCGAACCACCTTCTCCCAGCGGGAGAAGGAAGCGCGGGCGTCCTGCGTTCGTGAGCCGCGTGGCGCTAGCCTGCGGGTTCTTCCTGGTCATAAAACAGTCCTCCTTCACCCCTTGAAAATAAGGAGTTGGACTGTCCACTAAAAGGCAGGCACCTCAGAAAACGAATGGATGGAACGGCGTTAACGGGCGAATCTGCACTCGTCTCGCGCGGCGTCGGCCCCGAGTACCCTCTGGGTGCGGTTCGCTGCCGCGTACCATCTTCTCTCGCGGGAGAAGGGCGAGAGGAACTGTGCCTACTCACCGGACGCTTTTTGTGAGAACACTGATCGGCGCTAATCTCCGCTAATTATATCAGTGAAGATGAGTGTTCATGGAATTCCCCACGCCTTCCGCACGACGAGAATTCACGAAGGAAGCTAAACGATCGCGCGGCGCTCAGAGGGTAACCGGCGCCTGGGGCGAGGGCCGATGCGCGACTGGGCGCGTTACAATCCAAAGATTGATGCCTTCGCGATCGCCGTGCTAGCACGCTTGGCATTTCCGCGGTTTGGGCATTGAGCCGTACGAGCGTTTCGTTTACTCTTCCGCGGCTTATTTTTTCCTGTCTTTGCGGGCTTTCCAAATCAGTGGGCTTTCCAAATCTGCGGGCCGCGGCCGGCGGGCTGTCGGCCGCTTGTCGCATTTACGGCGTCAATGATGGACTACGACGTTCAACGCTGCACTCGCCACTGCGCTGCGACTGGTCGGGAGTTGCGCGAGGGGGAGGAGTGCTATTCGGCGCTGATGGCCGAGGGCGCCGAGTTGCGGCGGCTGGATTACTCGGTCGAGGCGTGGCAGGGTCCGCCCGAGGGGGCCCTGGGGTGGTGGAAATCTCGCGTGCCGACTCGCGAAGTCAAAAAAAATCGCCTTGCCCCCAACGAAGTGCTGCTGGAATGTTTTGTCGCGCTGGAAGGGGTTGCCGATAAACAAGATATGCGGCTCGTACTGGCCTTGCTGCTGGTTCGCCGCCGAGTGCTGAAATTGGAGCAGCGCGAGACCGACGAGCAGGGACGCGAGCTGCTGGTCCTGTTCAACGCAAAAGACGAAACGACGCACCGCGTCACCGGCGTGATGCCGAGTCCGGAACGGGCGAACGAAATCCAAAACGAAATTTCGCAACTCCTTCCCACATGAACGGATCTTCCACCATCCGCAGGCAAGCAGGCCAAGGCAAGGGCCGCCGCAGCGCCAGATGGCGCACCGTCTTCGCTCGTTCCCTTGTCAAGTGGGGTCGCGATCCCTTCCCCCTCTCCCTGTGGGAGAGGGCCGGGGTGAGGGACGACGCGCGATCGGCCGAGCTACCATTTCAACCCGTCCACGAAACACTTCGACCGGCCGCAGCGGATCGTCGAATGTTTATCTGGCTGGCTCTCTTGCTCACGCTGGTCTGCGGAAGCGGCGCCAGTTGCCCCGGCTTCATCAACAGTTATCCATCGAACATGCCGCGCGTGCTGCCGACCACGGCCTCGCTCGAGGACGTGATCAATGTCATCAACACGAACAGCGGGCGGATCCAATCGCTGCACGCCGAAGGCGCCGAGATTTACGTTCCTGGCGCGCCAAGCGCCTCGGCCGATATCTTGCTCGAGCGCCCGCAGCGCTTCAGGCTGCGAGCCGAGACGCGGCTAACCGGGCCCGAAGTCGATCTCGGCAGCAACGACGAGCTGTTTTGGTTTTGGGTCAAGCAGTCGCCGCAGCCGGCGATGTACTATTGCCGCCACAAGGATTTTGCCCACAGCGCCGCGAGGCAGGTTCTGCCGGTCGAGCCCGAGTGGCTGATCGACGCGATGGGCATCACCACGCTCGATCCGGCCGGCGACCATTCGACGCCCATGCCTGTAGGCCAGGGACGACTGCGGATCGAATCGCGCTTGCCGCGTCCCGAAGGGGAATTAAAACGGGCGATCATCGTCGACGACGCCCGCGGTTGGATTCTCGAGCAACATCTCTACGACGCCGGCGGCAAGCAGATCGCGTCGGCGATTCTCAGCGGCCATCGGATGGACCCGCTCAGCCAGGCGATCTTGCCGCGGCAGATCAAAATCATCTGGCCAATCAGCCGGATGGAAATGACGATCGAGCTCAAAGAAGTCGTCATCAACAACCTCCCCGGCGATCCGCGGCTGATGTGGTCGATGCCGACCTACACCGGCTTCACGCCGGTCGACCTGGCCGATCCGCGTCTCCACCTGACGACGCAGCCTGAGCCGCCCCCGTCGAACGCCGACGAGACCGGCGCCCCCCGGGTCAGCCGCAAGCCGGAATGGATGAATAAGCTGAAGCTGTTTTAGCGACGACGGATTTGTATTTGAAGAAACGAGATCAAGCCGGTCACGCCGCCGGCCATCAGCAGCCACATCGAGCTGGGTTCAGGGACTTGTTGCGTCACGACTGATCCGTTGACCGTGATCAACAATCCAACCGGCAGCCCGTCGAACAGATCGGTCTCGTCCAACAAAACCGTCGCCGCCGTCTCAAATTTCAACTGGCCTTGGAAGAAGGAGCCGGTCATGTCGAAGGCGCCGGAATCCGGATGGGTTGTTAAATTCGAGTTGGCGGTGTACAGAGTCGTCAACGGATTGTAGGCCGAGAGGGCGACATTCCCGGAGACGATCGTCGCCAAGGCTTCCGGATCATCGAAGGCGCCCCCAGGACCAAGCGTCAATGGACCAGACGATGCAAAGTCGAGCAGATCGTTGTAAGTCCGGGCCGCGATGAATGTGTCGAGCGCGCCGTTCTGCAACAGAGAAGTGGCAAGGTAAGCTCCGAGCTCGCTCGGAACTGGGTCCGGCTGAAAAGTCGGGCGAGAGAGGCCGATCGGGACCCCGGGCTGCCAGCTTCCCGAGTTGAGCAGATGGACATTCGAGCCGCCGGTGATCGAAAAGCCCCCTGGCGTTACATTGATGGTTCCGGTTAATTGCGCGGCGAGCCCATTGCTGTAGCCAGGATATCGGAGGCCGTTGCCGGCTTTCATCGTTCCTTGCGGGACGTCTCCCTGACCGACGAACGCGCCGATTAAGTCACCGGTATCCATGCTGACCAGCGAGAATCCAAATTGAAGCGAGCTTTGGCTGCTGTCGATCGTGAGTGTGAGAGCCGATGCGCCGCGCGCCGTGAGCAATAGAAAAAGCGCCAGCGCGCAGCGGAAGATGACGAAAAGAGATTTCTTGACGGTTGCGTTCATTAGCGTTCTTCCTTGTCGTCGAAATGGTAACCGTGCGCTCGGCGACGCGGAGAAGTGATCTCGCCCGAATGGCCCGATCCTGCCCGCTTCTGATGGCCCCGCGCCCTGTTCTCTGAAACGGCCCTATCGATGAAGCCGGAAACAATCCTGGCTCCGCGGACGCGATCATACTAATCAGAGCGGCGGAGGATTTGTAGCGCCCGAGCGACTTTTTTTAGATATCGGCCGCGCGAGCGTGGCGCCGATGGAATAGGCTGCTGGCCATTCGGCATAGAGCTGGCGTTTTAAGAAAGCTGGCCGATGGTGAGAATCTCTCGCCCGGCAATGATCGTCTGGCGGATGTTCAGGCCATCTTGCCGTCGGGGCGCGTCCGCGCGTCGCAGATCATCGGGCAGATCGAAGAGAACAAAATCGGCTGGCTCACCCACTTCGATCTCCGGTGGCGAAAGGCCCAGGAGCGCGGCTGGCTGTCGCGTCGCCAGGCCGACGGCCGTCTTCAGATCGAGCCCGGCGAAGCGCATGACGTTGGCGATTCCCAAGTGGAGCGGTTGACTGGCGCCGGCTAGAAGTTGATCTTGCCCGGCGATTACCAGGCGCCCGTCGGTGAGGATTTCAAGCTCGCAGCCACTGCTGGGGTAGCGCCCCGGCGGCAAGCCGGCGAGACCCGAAAGATCGCTGACCAGCAGACAGCGGGCCGGAGTTTTCGCGCGGAGGAATGTTTGCACCACTTCGGGCGGCAGGTGATGGGCGTCGACGATCAGGCTGGCCCACAGGCGATCTTCGGCCAGTTGATCCCAGATGTAATTCGGATGGCGGCGCAGCACGCGATGGGCGCCGTTGCCCAGGTGCGTGCTCAACCTTGCTCCGGCCTCGACCGCGGCGCGAATCTGCGCGCCGCTGGCGCCAGTATGGCCAATCGCCACGATCAGGCCCGCCGCGGTGGCGTTGGCGATGAACTGCGGGGCGTTGTCGAACTCGGGCGACATCGTCAAGATCTTCAGCCGGCCGCCGGCCGCGACTTGCAATAGCGTGAGCTCATCCCAATCCGGGCGCCGGCAATGTTCGGCCGGATGGGCGCCGCGCGGACCGTCCTCGGTCGAGAAGTAAGGCCCTTCGAGATGAATGCCGAAGACGGCGCGATTCACGTCGGGCCAGCGCTCGCACGCTGCGCGGATCGTTTCCATGCCATGCCGCAAGACGGCGTGACTGTTGGTCGTTAGCGTAGGGCAAAGCCGCGCCACGCCCGACGCGAACTGCCGCCGCACCACGCGAGCAACGGCCTCGGGCGTCAGATCGGGCGAGCTGAATTCCTGCCCGCCATATCCGTTGATCTGAATATCGATGAGCGCCGGGGCAATCCACGGCAGGTCGTTCTGCCTGGCCGCCTCGGGCAGCGAGCGAATGGCCGAGATCGTCTCGCCCGTAATCGTGATCGAGACCGCTTCGGTTGTGTCGTAGCGCCGGCCGACAATATTACCAGAATGCGTCACAGCAGATTTTGCCGGCTGGAGAGGGAACGAGGAATGCATGTTGTCAGGCAAGGCACGATTGAAGCGAAGAAGACCGATTGTCTCTTCGCGCCTGGCGACTACATTCTGGGCACCGATGACGCCCCGCGTCTAGCGGCTGTCTGTGGCGAGCTTACCAAAGGCCATACGCGCTACGGCTGGCGGCCGGGCGGGTCGGCGCGACGATGACCTGGCGGCTCCCCCCGTTCCATTGATAAGGCACAGTGGAGTTGCCGACCCAGGCGGGCGAATAGAGGCCCGGCCCGGTGAATGGCATGGGGTTGACCGTCGGCCGGGAGTTCGAGAAGCCGTACCAGTCCATCGCGGCCAGGCGTTGCTGACGCTGATCGGCCTCGAATTCGGCGCGGCGGCGGACCGCGTTCTTGGGATTGCGGTACTCGCGCAGATGTTGCTCGTAGAACCACATCTCGGGCGTGGGGATCAATTCGCCCATCGAAAAATGCTCAAGCGACGTGGCGTCCTCGTGGCGCGACGCCGAAGAACTGGCCGATGCGGCCGAACGCGAGGGAGCGGTGATCGTCATCTGACGGCTGGGCTGCTGGGCGAACAAGGATCCGGCGCCGCACAAGAGCACGATTGCCACCGCGGGAATCAGCACCACTTTCATCGCGTTCGCTCCCATGCCAATCGTTCCGACGGATGCGCAGTGATAGCACGCCGCGCGAGGGCGTGCCCCTGCATCGTAGTTCGGCGCGAGCGAGCGGCGTGGTTGAAACGATTTTAACGAGGGGCGCAAGGCGCAGTCAAAACCCGCAGTTTGCCTGGGAATTTCGGGAGTTATCTTGCGCAAGACAGCTAGCAGATGAACGCGGCGTTTCCGATACTGCGGAAATCGTGCTCGACGGGACCATGTCAACTCGTTGCTTCGTCTTGTTGTTGCTTCGACTCAAATCCTGCGCAGCGCTGGACGGGCTGCCGAGGATATTTTGGGAAGTTGGCGTCCGATTGCGATAATTGACAGAGGAGAAAGCGAGAGCCGGTCCCGGAGACGATCTCGCGCGCCTGCTGGCAGGTGTGGCAAAGGCTGGTTGGCATCTTAGAGGCGTCAACCTACAACGCTGCCAACCGGCCCGGTTGAGCCACGAACGCCTTGTACTGTTGCGGGCCTCCTTCGACGACCAGCACGTAGAGCAAGTCCCCTTGCTTCCAGGCAGAGAGGGCCTTGCCGCCGGAGTCGGTCAGCGAGCTCGTCGGCGGAATGGTCGGCAGATCGACGAAACTTGGAGCGAAGCGCGTGGGCGGATCGCGCTCGACGACATACAACGTCGCGTGCACGGACCCGCTGCGCAGCTCATACGCTACGCCGCTACGCCCCAGCAGGTTGTGAACTTCGCGCCAACCGGTCGGCTTAACCGTCAGTCCGCTAGTAGCGGCGAAGGCAAACCTCGCCAGCCGGGCCGGGAGAGGATTCGCAGGAAGTAGCTGCCAAGGGTCGGGCGTTTCGTGCATCGCAAAGGTTTGCGCCGCGCCGACGATCTCGTCGGCGTTGAACTCGACCGACGAACCGCTAAACCAATAGGCGATCGCCGCGAGCGTGGCCGCAGTGGCCAAGACGCCGACTTCTATCCAGCGTCTCAAAGACTTCCGCCGAGGCGCCGCTACGTTCGGTTTGAAGTCAGCAGATTCAGTCTTGTCGTTCGCTGGCGCCGATTCTGTGGTGGGGCGGACGCCAGAAACCGGCGCCGCAGAACCAGATGGCAAAGCGCGAGCGGGCTCAATTGCGGAGGGAGGAGCGGCGGCTGGTCCAATAGGAGAAACGCCGGCCGTGAAGGCGGCTGCGGCTGACGCATTCTGTCTCTGCGAGCCAACGTTCACGTTCAAGCGTGCCAGCAAGCGATCGACCGAGCCCGCCGGGATGGGCAGGTCGTGCATTGCGTCGCTGATCGCCACGTCCAAGCGCTGGCTGCGCGTCGAGACCTCTTTGAAATGAGGATCGCGCTGCAGGCGTTCGGCTAGCTCGGCGAATTCGCTGCGCGAAAGATCGTCGCTCCCCGGTCGCAGGGCGTCGAGCAGCTCGCGCAGGTGAGCCTCTTGGGCGGAATTCAAATCCATGTTCAGTTCGCTCGCTGCGCCCCAGCCGGACCCCGCGCCCCAATTCGATGAATGCCGATCGTTTGTAGTTCTGGTTCGAACAATTTGCCGCGCAATTGCGCCTTGCCCCGTGAGAGCCGGCTCATGACG
>DASXPZ010000432.1:0-2679 GCA_036493275.1 Pirellulales bacterium | reverse complement strand
CTACCACTTCGGTCCTGCACACACCGGAGGCGACTCGGTCGTGTACTTCCCCGACCTCAAGATCGTCGCGGGCGGCGATGCCCTGGTCAACGGCGCTCCGAACATCGATTTCGCCAACGGCGGCAGCGCCGTCGAGTGGCCCAAACTGATCGCCAGCACGCTGAAGCTCGATTTCGACACGCTAATCCCCGGTCACGGCAACGTGATGACCAAGGCCGACGTGGTCGCCTACAAAGAGAAGTGGGACAAGCTGGTCTCGCGCGCCGAGGCAGAGGTCAAGAAGGGCACTCCCAAAGATAAATTACTTGCCTCCATCAAAACCGACGACATTGGCTGGAATGTGACCACTGCTCAGTGGACCGCGCCCGCTCGTCTCGATCCCTTCTACGCGGAGCTTTCCAAAGCTAAAAAGTAGCACCTAGTAGTAAGCTCTAGAGGTGGAGACCACCCTCGTATCTCAATCCCTCGACCGCGTCGAAGCCGATGCGGTCGTTGTGCTTTTATTTGAAGAAGAAACCGCGCCCGCCGAGCTGAAAACATTCTCGCCGTGGCTGGACGAACTGCGCGCCTCCGGTGAATTCACTGGCACAACAGGCGAGCTCGCGGTTCAGCATCAGCCTCAAGGATTCAAAGCCAAGCGGCTCGCGGTCGCGGGCGGTGGCAAGAAAGATAAGTTCGACGACGCCGTCCTGCGCCGAGCCGCTGGAGCCGCGGTGCGCGCGCTCAAGCAGAAAGGCGTGAAAAAGATGGCTTGGTTCCTGGCGGGAGCCAATGCCGACGCTGCCGTCGAAGGCGCGATTCTGGGCAACTTCGAGCCCGACCGACATAAAACCTCCAGCGACGCGAAATCGCTCGAGTCCTTTATGCTGATCGCGCCAGATTCGTCCCGCGCCGCCTTCGACCGCGGCAGGATTCTAGGCGAGGCGCAGAATTTCACCCGCGAGCTGGTCAACGAACCAGCCAACATCATGACCCCGACTCTTCTCGCGGAGCGCGCAAAAGCCATGGCGGCCGAAGCCGGCCTCGAGTTTGAAGTGCTGGACGAATCGCGCATGCGCCAGCTCGGCATGGGATCGCTGCTGGGGGTGTCCCAGGGCAGCGCCGAGCCGCCCGCGATGATCATCGTCAGATATAAACCGGCACAGGCGCCCAAGACAAAAGATCACCTGGGACTGGTCGGCAAAGGCGCGACATTCGACACCGGCGGCGTCTCGATCAAGCCCGCCGACGGAATGGAGAAGATGAAGTACGACATGGCCGGGGGTGCGGCCATGCTCGGGGCGATGAAAGCGATCGCGCAGTTGAAACCGGCCATTCCGGTCACTGCAATCGTGCCCGCAGTTGAGAACATGGTCGGCAGCAAAGCGCAACGTCCTGGCGATATCGTGAAATCGCTTTCCGGCAAAACCATCGAGGTGCTGAATACCGACGCCGAAGGGCGCCTGATTCTGGTCGACGCGCTCACCTACGCGCAGCGCCTGGGCTGCACGCATTTGGTGGATGCCGCCACGCTCACGGGAGCGATTGTGGTCGCCCTCGGTAACGTCAACATCGGCGTCTTCACGAACAACGATGCGTTGCTTGCGCGTGTTTTGGCCGCGGCAAAGGCCGAAGGCGAAAAATCCTGGCACATGCCCCTCGACGATGATTACAAGGATCTGCTGAAGAGCGCCTTCGCGGATCTTGCTAACATCGGCGGGCGCTGGGGCGGAGCCATCAGCGCGGCATACTTTCTGAAAGAGTTCGCCGGCGATACTCCCTGGGTACATCTGGACATCGCGGGAACGGCCTGGTTGGACGAATCCAAGCCGTTCCTGGCGAAGGGCCCGTCGGGCGTAGCCGTGCGAACGTTTACTCGGCTCGCGCTGGACTGGTAGCCCCATCCTGGGCAGGCATGAGTACGTAGCCGACTGCTCCAGTTTTATGGACCCGCGTGATCACTAACTCACGCGTGCGGCCATCCGCGAAGCTGGTCAGGAAGACGGGTTCCTGCACCTTAAGCTGCCGTAGCCAGATGGTGCGGCCATCTGACGCGAGAACGGAACCATTGAGCCGCTGGTAGGCAACGTCGGTACTGTTCACTCTCACCGAAATCCCGGGTACGACCGTACTCTCGTGGTTCTTGGTCACCTCAAAGTCCACGCGTTTCACGGCGAACTTATCCGTGTATGTGTCAAAATCGTGCCGGTCTTGCTGCTGCGTGGTTTTCACGGCTGCTAATTCCTGGTTGGTCGAAGTCGCGTTCTGAGTCATCCGGCTCTGCACCGCCGCGAGTTCCTGGCCCTGCTGGTTCATCTGGTTTCGAACGTGAACCAGTTCCTCCTGGAGCTGCGCGATTTGCTCGCGGTCACTGGCACGCGAAGTTTCCAGCTTGGCCAACTGGGTCTTAATACCGTCAACCTGCGTCGCGAAGTCGCTTCGTGCGCGCTGAATCAGCGCGGCCGAAGCATCGCCGGCTTGCCTTTTGGCGGAATCAATTCGCGCCATCAGATCGCCTCGAGCCTTATTCAACTGGCCTCGCAAGTCTTCCTGACGGCTGGTCCATTCGTCGACTTTGGCGTCTGCGGCGCGGGCCCGTTCGCTCAAGTCAGAGTAGGTTTTTCGCAGATCCGTCAGCGACTGGGGTATCTGCAAGAGTGTACCGTCGTGCCGCTTCAGAATGGGATATGCGTACCAGGC
>DASXPZ010000431.1:0-7057 GCA_036493275.1 Pirellulales bacterium | reverse complement strand
AAGACCCAAGAAGACGGCCAGTGACGCCAGCACCAAAAACACCGAGATAAGACCGAGAGAAAACCACATATTCAATAAGAAGACGCGGCTGCGATGATCATGACTCTGTTCGACAAAGCCGAGGATCTTCAGCCCGATCACCGGCAAGACGCAAGGCATGGCATTGAGGATCAAGCCTCCCAAGAGGGCCGCGCCTAACATCAAAATCAGCGACTGCGAACTGCCGCTAGCCAGCGCCCTAATCTTGTCCTCGTCGAACCCGCCGCTGGCCGCGACTTTGGCCAGGTCGGCATACTCCTTGCCGGCTTCCTGAAATACGAGCGGCAGCCTGCCTGCCGCCTCGGTCGCTTCGATCGGTACTTCAACGCTGAAATTTGCGACAATCGCGCCTTTGCAAGCGGAAGATTTGCAGGTCTGGTATCCGATCGAGCCGCCCAGAGGGTGAACGCCCGGCTTAGCGTCGGCATGGACGGTCATCTCCACCGTCCACGAGACGCGGTGCTCGTAGTAGGTGTCTGTTCCGCCGGTCGCGGCCGGTTCGTTTTTCGGCGTTGCGTCTGTCTTGATCGAGCCGGCTTCGAATCCTCCCTTGTGCGAGAGAACAATCAAAGTCGGTTTTGAAAACTGGTTGGTATGCAAGTCTGCCAATGGATAGATATGCCAGTCGGGATCCATCTCGGCCGTGAGGACCAGTTTGAACTTCGATCCCGGCGCGACCGTGCGTGGCTCGACGTAGCCGGTCAGCGTGACCGGAGAATCTTCAGCCCGATAGATTTGCTTGCCTCCGGCGAGCGATTCGGCCGCGCTCGCTACCTCCCCCAGTTTGGCCGAGAACGGAATCGTTTCTGGTTCAAGACAATGCGTGCTGCAGGCTTGGTAGGTGAAGGTCCCCTCGATCGTCAGCATCGCGGGATCAACCCCCGCGGTTAGTTCGATTGGCGCCGTCCAGGTAACCGTCCCCTCGTGTTGCTCGGACTGGATGTCATACTCGTTATGCGCTTCCGGCGGGCGATTTGGCGTGAAGCCGCTCTTCAGCTTGTAACCGGCTCCGCCCGCGACCTCGATCCGGGTGGGGATGTTCGCGCCAATCTTCGCCTGCGAGTTGATATGCCACTTCGGCTTGATCTCCGCCGTCACCAGCAACCGGGCCGGTTGGTTCCCATTGGCCGTGACGAAGATCGCATGCACTTTGACAGGGGCGTTCGCCGAAGGACTCGATGAAGGAGCGAGGTCCTCTCCCAACTTGTCAAAGTCGAACTGGGCCTTGGCCGTAGCGGCGCAGAGCCAAATCGCCAGCGACGCGGCGACCGCGAAGTGGGCAAAGCGAGTAGCATGCATCGAGAGACTCCCTGACGCGCAAGTCCTTATGAACTCTAGCATTGTAGGCGGCAGCAAAGGGCAGGGTCAATCGTGGTCGCGCGGGCCGCGATGGCGTGATCGGCCGGCGCGCGGCCCGTAACCGATTCGACACAAAGAGTTAGTGGCCTTGAACCTGGTGTCGGTTCGAAGGCGCCGCTGGCGCCAGCGAGGAAGGCGCTACGCCCGGTTGTTACAGATCAGGCGAATCGCAATATCCCCATTTCGCTCGGCCGAAGTTTGAGGGCCAGGATCGGCCAGATATTCCCTCTTTACTTCTTGGCCTCTGGCGGCGCGATCAGCTTCTCGGCGGCTGCGGCGTCGATCACCTTGGTTGTGAACTTGACCGGCGTCGGCGGCAGGCAGTTCTCGTCGTTGCAGGCCTGGTAGGTCAGCTTGCCGGCGATCGGGGTTTTGGCCGGATCGAAGTCGGCGGAGACTTCGACCGGAACCCACCAGGTGACTTTTCCTTCGTGCGTTTCGACGAGCAGGTCGTTGAAGATCGCCTCTTTGTGGGCG
This sequence comes from Pirellulales bacterium, assembly GCA_036493275.1. Lineage (GTDB taxonomy): Bacteria > Planctomycetota > Planctomycetia > Pirellulales > JACPPG01 > JACPPG01. The sequence continues at coordinate 5,182 of DASXPZ010000431.1, read as the reverse complement.
TCGGCCTTGGGAACCGCCGTGAAATCCCCCGCCAGCTTGTAGGCGGCGTTTTCGTCGAGCTTGATCTTGGTTGGGTAGGGCCCGCCTTTGCCTTGCGTGATCGAGTAAACGTGCCACTTCTTTTCGATCTCGGCCGTCAGGATCAGCCGCGCCGGCAGCTTGCCCGAAGCCGGCACAAACGCCGCTTCGATCTTCACCGGCGCTTTGTCATCCGCAGGCGCTGCGGCAGAAATGCTCCGCCCCGCAGAGAGAATCGCCCAGGCAAAGCACAGTAAATACGCCCAGCGCGCGGCAACCATGGCGAATGATCCTTGGAAAGGCGGCTTCGGTTTGGCAAACGGCAAAGGGAGCATTTTAGTCGACTCAGCGGGCTGGTCAATTGGCCGTGTTAGGCCGCGAGCCTACCGACAAGAAACTCAAAAACAGCCTTGATTTATTATTCATAGACTGTCTATGATAAAGGCCGTCGCGAATCGTTGAACGCCGAAGTTCACCCCGACACTTCTCACTCCCAAGCTAGGGCACTGTAAGAGCGATGGAACCCATTACTGGCGACAAACTGCGAGGGCATCTCGAAACGATGATCCTCGCCGCACTCGAAGCCGGGCCGACGCATGGCCTGGACTTGCTCGGCCGGCTCGACGGCGCCGGTTGCGGACTCTTGAAACTGAAAGAGGGCTCGCTTTATCCGGCCCTCTATCGATTGGAGGGCGCCGGCCTGGTCCGCGGCAAATGGGAAGCCGACACCGGCGGACGTCGCGGCGCGCGGCGGCGGCAGTATTGCCTGTCGGCCAAGGGGAAGCGGCGCCTGGCCCAGGGGCGCGAAGAGTGGGGAACCTTCGTCCGTGTAATCGGCGGCATTCTGGGAGCCACGGCATGAATGAGCAAATTCTCAAGGCGTTGCGCACGACCGTCGAGCGCGCCGTCCGTCCCTTACAGGCGAGCATCAAGATCAAACGCCGCGCGCGCGAGGAATTGCTCGCCCATCAGATCGGCGTCTTCGAACAAGAGCTGGCCGCGACCGGCGAGGAGCAGGCGGCGCTCGCCCGAACCAAAGAACGCTTCGGCGATCCGGCCGAATTGACGGCGGAATTGGACGAGAGCGTGCCGAAGCTTGATTGCGTGCAGCGTTTCTTCGAGCTCTCGGGCGAGGCGCCGACCAGCGCACGGCGGGCCGTGCGGCGTTCGCTGCTCATGGCCTTGCAGATGCTGGTGTTGCAAGGCGTTCCACTGCTCGCGGTCGCGCCGATTCTGCTGACGTTTCAGAATCCGACCCAGGTCCGCACGGCGGCGCAGGTGTTATTTTTCTCGGGAGTGATCGGCGCGACGTTCATGCCGACGCTGGTGTTGTGTTCGTATTTCCTGCGCAGCGCATTTTTCGATCCGACATGGGGGAACGCGAGAGAGGACCTAAAGTACTCTCGTCGAAAGCGACTGGCGATAGGCGTGGAAGCCTTACTAGCGGCCACGGCGCTTGCGCCGGTGACGGGCGGCCTTTGCTATGGGCTACTGACCGGTGATCCTGCCGCGGCCCTCTCGCGTTTGCCAACTCTGATTGCGCTCAGCATCGGAACGCCAATCTGCGCGCTAGCGATCGCTCACGCGGAACAAAAGGAAATCACTCGCGAGCAAGTTTGGAGCGATTTGGAAATTGCCGACTGACGGGCGGGCCATTTTTCGCGCGAAACGACGCGCCGTGAATACTGCGGAGGCGCGCCGTGTCACCTGAGCCCCAGCGGGGCGGCCTAAGGTAGCCTGGGGTCAGCCGGCCCACTGGCCGGCGCAACCCCAGGACCCTGACCCGAAATACCCGACGTGAGCCCCGGATGGGCGGCCCAGTGATTGCACTCATCGAACGAGGGCGACACGTCACGCGTACTTGACGACGCGGACGTCAGGGCCGAAAAGCTCGCCGCGGGCCGTTGGGGCATTCCACGTTTTGATCGCCCCTGCCGGGGCTTACGACGATTGTTTATAGAATTCGAACCTGGGGCTGCGCCGGCGAACGCCGGCTGACCCCAGGCTATATTAGGCCGTCCCTCCAGGACTAAAGTAAGAACCCTGTCGACCTGCCCAAAGAACGAGAAATTCGTTCGCGCCTTACGGTTCATACCCCAAATTCGGCGCCAGCCAACGCTCGGTTTCGGCTAGCGTCATCCCTTTGCGGCGGGCGTAGTCTTCTACCTGATCGCGAGTCAGGCGGTCGACGGCGAAGTAACGCGCTTGCGGATGGCCGAAGTAGAGGCCGCTGACGCTGGCCGCCGGGTACATGGCGAAGTTTTCCGTCAGTGTGATCCCAGTGTTTTGCTCGGCTTGCAGCAGATCGAACAGCGTGCGCTTCTCGGTATGATCCGGGCAGGCGGGGTAGCCAGGCGCCGGGCGGATGCCGCGGTACTTTTCGTCGATCAAGTCCTCGCTCGACAGTTTTTCGCTGGCGCCGAAGCCCCAATCGACGCGAGCTCGCTGATGCAGCAGCTCGGCGAAGGCCTCGGCCAATCGATCGGCGAGCGACTTCGTGAGAATGGCGCCGTGGTCGTCGTGATCGGTCTCGAACTTGCGCACTAGCTCATCGGTCCCACCGCCCGTGGTCACGGCGAACGCGCCGATGTAATCTTTGCGTCCGGTATCGAGCGGCGCGATAAAGTCGGAGAGCGCGAAGAAGGCGTCTTGTCCCTTGCGCTCCCATTGCTGACGCAAGGTATGGAACCGCGCGATCTCGCGATCTCGCTTTTCGTCCGCGTAAACGGCAATATCGTCGCCGATCGCGGCCGCCGGCCAGAAGCCGTACACACCGCGGGCGACAAGCAGTTTTTCGTCAACCATCCGGGCGAGCAAGCGTTTGGCGTCGTCAAAAAGTTCGCGCGCCGCCATGCCCACCACCGCGTCGTCCAAAATTTTTGGATACTTGCCGCGCAGCTCCCACGCCTGAAAGAACGGGGACCAATCAATGTAGGGCAGCAACTCGACGAGCGGGAAGTTCTCCAGCACGCGCGTCCCGAGAAAGGCAGGCTTGTCGATTTGCGCGTTTGCCCAATCGGTGACAAAATGGCGTTTTTTGGCTTCGGCGTACGGCAAAAGCGCGACTTGCTGACGGTTGGCGTAGGCTTTGGCCAACTTGGCTTGCTCGTCGCGGTTGCGCTGGCCGAACTGCTCGCGGCTTTTCGGATTGATCAATTGCTCAACCACGCCCACGCTGCGCGAGGCGTCAAGCACGTGAACCGTGTCCTGGTCGTACATCGGCGCGATTTTCACCGCAGTGTGCTTGGCGCTGGTCGTGGCGCCGCCGATCAATAGCGGCAGCTTGATCCCTTGCCGCTTCATTTCCTTGGCGACGTGGACCATTTCGTCCAGGCTGGGCGTGATCAAGCCGCTGAGACCGATGACGTCGACTCCTTCAGCGACCGCTCGCTGCAGGATTTGATCGCAGGGGACCATGACGCCCATGTCGATCACTTCGTAATTGTTGCAGCCCAGCACGACGCCGACGATATTCTTGCCGATGTCGTGGACGTCGCCTTTGACCGTGGCCATTAGGATCTTGCCGCGAGCCTGGCTGACCTGGCCGCTGGCGAGTTTTTCGGCCTCCATGAAGGGCATTAGGTAAGCCACCGCCTTCTTCATCACCCGCGCGCTCTTCACCACTTGCGGTAGGAACATCTTGCCCTGCCCGAACAAGTCGCCCACGATCTGCATGCCGTCCATCAGCGGTCCTTCGATGATTTCGAGGCAGGTGTCAAAACGGCTGCGGGCTTCTTCGACGTCGGCTTCGACAAAATCAGCGATGCCGTGGACCAGCGCGTGCGACAATCGTTCGAGCACGTCTTGCCCGCGCCAGACAGATTCTTGAATGACCTTCTTGCCGCCCGCTTTGAATGTCTCAGCCAGTTCGATCAATCGCTCCGTGGCGTCGGGCCGACGATCGAATAGCACGTCCTCGACATGTTCCAGCAAGTCTTTAGGAATGTCTTCGTACACGGCCAACTGACCGGCGTTGACAATGCCCATGTCGAGCCCGGCGCGAATCGCGTGGTACAGAAACGCCGAGTGCATCGCTTCGCGGACCGGCTCATTACCGCGGAACGAGAACGAGATATTGCTCACGCCGCCCGAGACCTTGGCCCCGGGACAGACTCGCTTGATCTCGCGCGTAGCCTCGATGAAGTTGATCGCGTAGCGGTTGTGCTCTTCGATGCCGGTGGCGACGGTGAGGATGTTCGGGTCGAAAATAATGTCGGTTGGCGGAAAGCCCACCTGCTCAGTCAGCAGCTTGTAAGCCCGCCCGCAAATCCGCACTTTTTCCTCGGCGCTTGTCGCCTGGCCTTGCTCATCGAAGGCCATCACCACCACGGCGGCGCCGTAGCGACGGGCAAGGTGGGCGTGATGCAGAAACTGCTCTTCGCCTTCTTTGAGGCTGATCGAATTGATGATCCCTTTGCCTTGCACGCACTTCAACCCGGCTTCGATGACCGACCACTTCGAGCTGTCGACCATGATCGGCACCTGGCAATTATCTGCCGCCAGCAGGTTGAGGAAGCGGGTCATGGCCGCTTCGCCATCCAGCATCCCTTCGTCCATGTTGACGTCGATCACGTTGGCGCCGTTTTCGACTTGCTCGCGAGCGATCGCCACCGCCTCTTCGTATTGGCCGCCGAGCACCAGGCGGGAGAACTTTTTCGAACCGGTGACGTTCGTCCGCTCGCCGATCATCAAAAAGTTGCTGTCGGGCCGCAGCGCCAGCGACTCCAGCCCGCTCAGGCGAGTCAGCGGCGCGATGCGTGGGCGCTTGCGCGGCGGTTTGTCGGCGACTGCGTCCGCGATGGCGCGAATATGCGCTGGCGTGGAGCCGCAGCAGCCGCCAACCAGATTCAGCCAGCCGTTCGAGGCGAATTCCGACAGCGTCTGGGCCATCCGCTCCGGCGATTCGTCGAATCCGCCAAAGGCGTTCGGCAAGCCGGCGTTCGGATAGCAACTCACCAGCACGGGCGAAATCTGCGATAGCTCTTCCAGGTAGGGACGCATATGCTCCGGGCCGAGCGCGCAGTTGATGCCCACGCTCAGCAGGTCGGCATGCGCGATCGAATCCCAAGCGGCCTCGATGGTTTGCGCAGAGAGCGTGCGGCCCCCCTGGAAAATCGTCATCGACGCCATCACCGGCAGACGCACGTCGTGATCATCGAAATAT
>DASXPZ010000430.1:0-3481 GCA_036493275.1 Pirellulales bacterium | reverse complement strand
TCTCTTGCGTTATGGAACCCCCAACGCCTACCGACCCGAAGGCTTTCAGGTCGACCTGACCGCTTCGGCTCAGCCCCGGCTCAATCCCTTTGGAGTGAGCACGCCGCTGCTCTCGTGCGACTACACGATCGGCCTTCCGATCACGTACGCCATTGGGCGATGGCAATTCAAAACCGGATACAATCATCTCAGCTCGCACATGGGCGATGAGATCATGATCAATAATCCGGCCTACATTGCGCAGCGCATCAATTACGTACGCGATTCGCTCATGCTGGGCGTGGGCTGCTACGTGACCGACAACACGCGGGTATTCGGCGAAGTCGACTACGCCATCGGCGCCGAGGGGGGCGCGGAGCCGATCCAGTTGCAATTCGGAATCGATTACAGCCCGGCCCACCCGGGGGGCGCGCCGTTTTGGGCGATCTACTCGGATTTGCGTCAAGACTTGAACTACGGCGGCTATTTCGTCGCCCAGGCCGGCTGGCAGTGGCGCGGCGGATTGGCGCTGAGCACCTTCCGGATCGGTTTTCAATACATCAACGGCAAAAGTCCGCAATACGAGACATATAACCAGTTCGAACAGCGCGTCGGCTGGGGGATCTGGTACGATTTTTAACGACTCAGTCTGTTCTACTGTAGCCGGCCTCTGTCTTCTGTAGCCGGTCTCTGTGAGGCTGGCGTTGGCCCTCTTCTGTAGCTGGCCTCTGTGCGGCCGGTCTTTGTCGCATTTCAGGGAGGCTCCGACTTCGGTCACGGGCTTTGCACTTGTCTTGCGCAGCGACCAGCGACCTCGTTTTCTTGCATCGCAGTCTCGCGCGGCTTATTCTAGCGCTCGCGGGTTGCCACTTTCGCAATGCCGCATGTCTTTCTCGGACGCCGCACGCCCTAGCCTCGCGTTCGCCCGTGAGCGCATTGATCAAGAAAGCCCCTTGCATGTCGACCGAAGAATCGGCGCCTCCCGCCGCAAAATCGAACGATGAAAATCGCGACGATGCTCCGCCGCAGGGCGGCTTGTCGCGACGTGGTTGGCTGGGCGCCGCTGGAGGGATCGCCGCGGCGGCCGTCGCCATTCCGGCGCTAGAACGAATCGCCACAGCCGCCGAAGATCCGAATTGGAAAATCATGAACGGACGCATCCAGCAATCGGTCTGTCACTGGTGCTTCGAACCGATGCCGCTCGAAGAGCTGGCCCGCGCGGCCGCGGCCATGGGAATCAAATCGGTCGAAATCGTGCCGCCAGAAACGTGGCCCACGCTCAAGAAGCACGGCCTGATCTGCGCCATGACACCCAGCCACGGTTTTGTTCGAGGGCTGAACAACAAAATATATCACGCCGAGTGCATCGAAAAACTGACCGCCGCGATCGAGGCCACTTCGGCCGCCGGATTTCCGAACGTGATCACGTTCTCTGGCATGCGCGAAGGGCTGAGCGACGAAGTCGGCATCCAGAACACGATCGACGCCCTGAAACAGGTCTTGCCGCTGGCGGAAAAGAAAAAGGTCAACCTCTGCCTGGAGCCGCTCAACACGCGCGTCGACGTCGAAATGAAGGGGCATCCCGGTTACCAGTGCGACAAAGTCGAATGGGCCGTCGAGGTCTGCGAAAAGCTCGGATCGCCGCGGATGAAGATCTTGTTCGACATCTACCACACGCAAGTCATGCAAGGGGACGTCATCGTCCGCATCAACAAGTACAAAGACCTGATCGGCCATTACCACACGGCCGGCGTGCCGGGTCGCAACGACATTGGCGAGATGCAAGAAATCAACTACCCGCCGATCATGCGCGCGATCGTGGCCACCGGATACAAAGGCTACGTCGGCCAGGAGTACATTCCAAGCGGCGCGGACAAGCTCGCGGCGCTGCGCCACGGGGTGCAGCTTTGCGACGTTTGAGCTAAACGGTTTCATTTAGCGCGAAGCCCCAGCGAGCCGACGGTCGCGTTAGCGCGTCCCATGGCGGAAAATCTCGATGATCGCGCTGTTGTCCAGCTCGCCCCGTCCGGCCTCGATGGAATCTTCGAGCAAGCGCTGATGGAGGCGTGACAAGGGAAGACTCACGCCGGCTTTACTTCCAGCCGCCAAGATCAAGCCAACGTCTTTCGAATGTTGGGCGAGCCGAGCCTGTGGCTCATAATCGCGATCGATCATTTTTTGTCCCTTGGCGTCCATTGCTCGCGAATACGCGGCGCCGGCGCGTAACACTTCGAGCGTTAGCTTCGGCGCAAGTCCCAGTTTTTCGGCAAAGTTCAATCCTTCGGCGAGCGCCGCTCGATGGAGCCCTAGCACCAGGTTCACGACCAGTTTCATGCGGGCGGCGCTGCCGGATGGCCCTACGGCGAACCATTGCCTGGCGAGCGCGCTGAACAGATTCTTGCAGTCCTCAATGGCGACGCCACTTCCAGCGACCAGCAGCGTTACGTCCCCCGTGCGGGCCTGAGCGCTGGAGCCCACTACGTTGGCTTCCAAGTACGCGACGTTGGCAAGCCTCAGGTCCGCCGAGCACTTCTCGGCAAAATCAGGATCGCCGGTCGTGGTGTCGAGCAGAATGAGGTTCGGCGTAAAGCGAGATCGAAGCTCTTCGACGACGCTGGCGACAACGTCCGAGTTCGGCAAGGAGAGCAAGACGCGCCGCGCTCCCTCGCACGCCGCGGTTACAGTGTCAGCCGCCTGCGCGCCGGCGGCCGCGGCCGCTTCGAGCCGCGTAGGGTCGACGTCGTAGCCGCGGACTTGCCAACCTTGTTCGCCAAGCCGCGCCGCGATCGCGCCTCCTAGAAGGCCCAAGCCGATGATCGTGATCTGTTTGTCATTCATTCGCTCCGCTCCGCGATAGATATATCGATCAAACCACCTTCTCCCGGTGGGAGAAGGACGCAATCGCTTCCGCAAGTCTCACGACTCTTCTTCATGCAACGAGCGCTTCGAGGTATCCGGCGCGAAGCAGATCGCGATCATACCGACGACATAGATCAAGCTGGTTACCGAACCGACTTTGGCGTAGTCGCCGCCAAAATGTTGGATCAACCAGCCAGCGCCCAGGATCGGCGGCGCCGCCAGAATGCGTCCGAAGTTGAACGTGACGCCCGTCCCCGTGGCGCGAACCGCGGTTGGGAACAATTCAGGCAAATAGAGCGGCAGCCAGCCGAAGTAAGCGACGCCCACAAAACCGAGGGCAAACGCCAGCGGATTGAACAGCGGATCGGCCGGAGTGATGAAGTGATAGATCCAGCCGCTGACCAACAGCGACGCCAGGCTGATGGCGAAGTACGTCGCGCGGCGGCCCAACAGGCTCGCCAACCAGCCGCCGCACAGGCTGCCGAGCGCGGCGCCGCTGGAACGCAGGATTTGAATCATCGCCTTGCGGTGGGGATCCGAGACGCCGGCGACTTTGTCGGCCCACGGAATCAGCCAATTTGCTCCTCCCCAGTTTCCCAGCACGGGAATCATCCCTAGACAGACGCCGATGAACGTGTAGCGC
>DASXPZ010000429.1:0-7784 GCA_036493275.1 Pirellulales bacterium | reverse complement strand
GAGCAATCCGCCGGCGGCCGGCTGACTTTGATCGGCGCCGAAGGAAAAGCCGTGTTGCAATTCACTGAGCCGGGCGAGCCGTATGAGTTGGAACTATTTCGCGGGGGCCAGCGCGAGGTCGTTCCCTATCCGGCCTGGTCTCCGCCGACGGCGGCGATCGAACAGCTTGAGCTGGCCCTGGCTGGACAGCCGGCGACGCCAACGTGGCCCGACGCTTGCCGCGATATCGAGTTGACCGAATCGATCGCGCGCAGCCTGGCCAAGGGCCGGACGATCGAGTTGCATAACGAAGAGCACTCGGAGCATGGCACGTTCAAGGGGACGATGACGTCGCTGGGGTGCGGCCTGCTGTGGCTCTCGCTGTTAGTATTCGTCGTGGCACTGGTTTTGGCCTGGCTGACGGAAGCCAGGGTGTTCCGTTACGCGCCCCATTTCATTCTGGCCGTGCTCGCCCTGTTTCTGGCGATTCAATCGTTGAAACTGGTGTTCCGCGAGGACGAGTGAGCGGGTTTTTAAGCGATTTGGCGCGACAGCCTCCCGGCCAAAAAGGCCCTGTGAACGGCCCCTTGCGAGCGGTCTCATTCATTCTCCCCGCGGCCCCTTCCGGCAATCGACGGCTGGACGCCTTCCCTCGATTGGGACCTATAGTTACACTACTGCCCATGCAAGGGGGGTCGTTGTTCAGGGCAGTCTTTTAACTGCCCAGGGGCTGGCAGCTAGAACCGAGCGTCTGGGCTCGGGCGAGCGCCGGCCAATCGAGCGGGCCCTCTTGAAGGCGTTGGTCGCCATGCGCTTTTTTCGAGGTCGACCGCGCGTCCAGGTATCGTCAACGGTGTCGCCGTGTTGATTCGCGGCGTCCCTGAATTGCATTTATCCGTATAGGTCAAGAGTCAAACACCGTACCGGAGACAAGCCGTGACATTGTTTCGCACTGTGCCCCCCATGGCGCTTCGCCTGGCTTTTGCGTCCTTCGCATTGCTGCTGATCAGCTCAACCGCCCTGGCGAGCGAAGCCGATCTCCCCATTCCAAATCTGAAATTAGGCAATTTTCAAATTGCCGGGCAGGAAATAACTGCTTGGGACTTGTTGTTCTATGGCTCGTTCGTGATCGTCGGGACGCTAGGCATCAGCTTGTATCTGCGGCATCAGATCAAGATATTGCCAGCCCACGAATCGATGCTTGGTATCTCCGAGATTATTTTTCAAACCTGCAAGACCTATTTGATTCAGCAGGGCAAGTTCTTGATGATGCTCTTTGCCATCATTTCGGCGGCGATGTTGTACTACTTCGTCGGCTTGCAGCATAAAAGCTACCAAGAAGCCTTTACGGTGCTCGGGTTCGCTCTGGTGGGCATCGTCGGGTCGTACTGGGTCGCCTGGTACGGCATCCGGGTCAACACCTACGCCAATAGTCGCACTGCGTTCGCTTCGTTGCGGGGCGAGCCGTGGGACGTGGTCAGCATTCCGCTCCGCGCCGGAATGTCGATCGGCCTGTTCTTGATCTCGCTCGAACTGGTGATGATGGTCATCATCTTGTTGTTCGTGGATCGAAAAATTGTCGGCACCTGCTTCCTGGGCTTCGCGATCGGCGAATCGCTCGGCGCTTCGGCCTTGCGGATCGCAGGCGGCATTTTCACCAAGATCGCCGATATCGGCGCCGACTTGATGAAGATCGTCTTCAACGTCAAGGAAGACGACCCGCGTAACCCCGGCGTGATCGCCGACTGCACCGGTGACAACGCCGGCGACTCGGTCGGGCCGACGGCCGACGGCTTCGAAACCTACGGCGTGACGGGCGTGGCCCTGATCTCATTCATTGTGTTGGCCATTCCCGAGGCGCAGTCCGACTTGCAGGCGAAGTTGATCGTCTGGATCTTCGCGATGCGGTTCTTGATGGATTTCATGTCGGGCATTTCGTACTTCGTCAATCAGATCATTTCGGAAAAGAAATATCGGGGTTTGAAGGAATTCGATTTCGAAGTGCCGCTGACCCGGTTGATCTGGATTGCCGCTACCCTCTGCATTTCGACCTCGTTTTTCATGAGCTGGCTACTGCTGGGGGGCGCCAATGCCACGGGAGTGATTACGCCCTCGCTGTGGTGGCAGTTGGCCTCGATCATTAGCTGCGGCACGCTGGCCGCGGTCTTGATTCCTGAATTCACCAAGGTCTTTACCAGTTCCCACTCGAAGCACGTGCATGAGATCGTTACCGCCTCGCGCGAAGGAGGCGCTTCGTTGACGATCCTCTCCGGCATGGTCGCCGGTTACTTCAGCGCTTTCTGGATGGGTCTGCTGATCGCCGGCCTGATGGGAGGCGCCTACTTCGTTAGCGAGCAGGGGCTGAATTTGATCATGCAGGCGCCACTGTTCGGCGAGGAGTTGGTCAGCGTCGGTTCGATTTTCGCCTTCGGTCTCGTCGCGTTCGGCTTCCTCTGCATGGGTCCGGTGACCATCGCCGTCGATAGTTACGGGCCGGTGACGGATAATGCGCAATCGGTGTTCGAGCTGTCTCAGATCGAAGCGATTCCGGGCATCAAGGACAAGATCAAGACCCAGTTCGGCTTTATGCCCGATTTCGAGGGGGGCAAGCATTACCTGGAAGCGAACGACTCGGCTGGTAACACGTTCAAAGCCACGGCCAAGCCGGTCCTCATCGGCACGGCCGTTGTGGGCGCCACCACGATGATTTTCTCGATCATCCTGATGCTCGGCAAAGCCGGACTGCTGCACATCAGCCTGACCGACGCCCCTGTGTTGCTCGGATTTATCTGCGGCGGCGCCGTCGTCTTCTGGTTCTCCGGCGCTTCGATGCAGGCCGTGACCACCGGCGCCTATCGAGCCGTGGAGTTCATCAAGCAAAACCTCGATCTCAATAAGACCGAAGCCGATATCGAAGATTCCAAGACCGTCGTCCGTATTTGCACGCAATACGCGCAGAGCGGCATGTGGAACATCTTCATCGCCTTGATGTCGATCACGCTGGCCTTTGCGTTCTTCGACCCGAACTTCTTTGTCGCCTACCTGATTTCGATCGCGGTGTTCGGTTTGTTCCAAGCCATCTCGATGGCCAACACCGGCGGATCGTGGGACAACGCCAAGAAGTACGTCGAAGTCGATCTCCGCGAAAAGGGGACCCCGTTGCACGCCGCCACCGTGGTCGGCGACACGGTGGGCGATCCTTTTAAGGACACGACCTCGGTCGCGCTCAACCCGATTATCAAGTTCTCGACGTTGTTCGGTTTGCTGGCCGTCGAGATCGCTGTGGAAATGAAGAAGGCGGCGACTGATAACGGGACAACGGACTACACCGCCGTGTTCGGCGTGGTTATGCTCGCCGTCGCCTTGGTCTTCGTTTGGCGTTCGTTCTACGCGATGCGCATCCCGCCACGGACGGGCGCGGCGCACTGATTAGCACTCTAACTAGTTCTATTAACGAATCCACACCACTCCGACGCGCCAAATTGGCGCGTCGGGTTGGTGTGTTCTCATTTTGAAAGGCATGCTTTCCGTCTGTAGCCGGCCTCTGCGAGGCCGGTCTTGTCGGCGCTCTCCACTGGTGGTAGCCAGCCATTCCACTTTGCAGTTCGCCTCTTAAGCAGCCTCCCAAAGTTGGACATCTCCCACTCCGCGTGTTAGCCTCATGGACGCGCCGCGATTCCGCGGCTTCACGTCACGCGCTACATTCGCGACCCGTCAGAGGGAGAGGTCATCATGATTGCGGAAATCTTCGTTCCGGTTGCGCTGGGGATTGTCGTATTGATGGGCGGGCTGGGGATTCCGGTGGGAACGCCCCCGCTGCCGGCAGATCCGGTCATCACGCGCGTCGCGCCGGAAGAGTGCCTGTGGTACTTCAGTTGGTACGGCACGGCCAAGCCAGATCAAAAGAGTGACAACCAGACAGAGCAACTGCTCGCTGAAGAAGAAGTCCAGCAGTTCGTCTCGCAAGTCGTCGAGTCGCTGTCGCAAGCCCTGCGCAAAGGCGCCGCAACGGAGCAGACGCAAATTCTGGGCGGCGAGTCGCCCAAGCTGCTGAAGATATTATTGACGCGGCCCGGTGCGGTGTACTTGTCGCGCGTCAACCTGCAGGGGGCGCAGCCTGAACTGCGCGGCGGCTTGATCGTCAACACCGGCGACCAGACCAAGGAGGCCCGGGCGTCGCTCGAAAAGCTGCTCAGCATCCTACCGCCGCAATCGGACGCGCCGGCCGAGAGCGCCATTGGCGGGATCACGTTTCGTCGCATCCCGCTGCCAGCCGGTGTGCCGCAGGTGAGTTGGGGATTCAAGGACGACTATCTGCTCGTCGGCTTCGGCGCCGGCGGGGTCGAAGAACTGGTGGCGCGGCTCGTCCCCGACGCCGCCGAGGCGAGTTGGTTGAAAGACCTCCACGCCCGCGTTCCGGTCGCGCGACCTGGGCAGGTGAGTTACGCGAATGTCGCCGGCCTGATCAAACAAGTTGGCCCGTTGGCCGAATCGCCGCAGGCGCAGTTGATCTTGCGAGCCATCGGCCTCTCGAATGTTCGCTCGGTCGGCAGCGTGACCGGCATGGACGAAAAGGCGCTTGCCAGCAAAACCTGGATCGCCTTCCACGGCGACCCGACCGGCCTGATGGCCTCGATCGCCGGCAAGCCCCTCGCCGCAGCCGATCTGAGCGGCATTCCGCGCGACGCCACATTCGCTATGGCACTGAGGCTAGACCCGGTAATCGTTTATCAGCGGGTCGTTGAAAGCGCCAGCCGGGCGAACCCGCTGGCGGCCGTGCTGGCGCAGCAGGTGCTGAGCGAGATCCAATCGACGACCAACATCAACGTCATCAATGAAATCTTCAAGCCGCTTGGCGACGTCTGGACGGTGTACAACGCCCCCAGCGCCGGCGGCGCGTTGCTCGCTGGCTCGGCCTTCACGGTGAGAATTCGCGATCGCGCCGCGGCCGGCAAGACGCACGAGAAGCTGTTGGGGATGGTTCGCCCCAGCATGATGCAGCAATCGCGCAGCGAAGGGAAAAAACCCGACGAGATTCATAACTTCGACTTCAAAGGTCAGAAGGTCTACTATCTTCAGTTCGGCAACGCCACTCCGTTTGCGCCGGCCTGGTGCCTGACGGACGACACGCTGATCATCGCGTTTTACCCACAGACGATCAAATCGTATCTCTCGCGCAAACCGTCCGACGGATCACTGGCCGACGTTCCGGCCGTGGCCTCGCTACTGGCCGCGGAGCCCGCGCCGAACTTCATCTCGTACGAGGACACCACGGCGCTACTGGACCTGGCCTATCCGGTCGTTCAATTGCTGGCGCCGCTGGCCTCGACCGAGCTATACCGCATGGGCATTGAAATCGAGACGACCGCGCTCCCGTCGATGTCGGCGCTGCGCCCCCACCTGACGCCAAGCCATTCTGTTTGGCGGCGCACGAGCGAAGGGGTGGTGATGGAGCGTCGTCAGTCGCTGCCGATGATCGGCGTCAGTCTCGATTCGGTGGCGCCGATTGGCGCCGCGCTGTTATGGCCGGCGATCGGCGCCGCGCGCGGCAGCGCACAGCTCGCGCAATCGTCGAACAATATGAAGCAAATCGCGCTGGCGTTTCACACCTTTCACGACGCCAATAGCAGCTTCCCGGCCGCCTACACCGCGGACAAGGATGGAAAAAGGCTGCTCAGTTGGCGCGTGACGTTGCTCCAGTACATCGACAAAAAGCTTTACGATGAATTCCACCAGGACGAGCCGTGGGATAGCGAACACAACAAGAAGTTGATCGAGCGGATGCCCACGGTGTTCAAGAATCCGTCGCTCGACGGCGAGGCATATGCCGGCAAGACGACGTACCTGGTCCCCACCGGCGCGGGGACGATGTTCGTTGGCGCCAAGGCGCCCGGCCTGCAAGAGATTACCGACGGAACATCCAATACGATCATGCTGGTCGAAGCCGACGCCGAACGGGCCGTCCCCTGGACCAAGCCCGACGATCTGGAGATCGATCCCAAGCAACTCTTTGCAGGGCTGGAGAAGCTGCGCCCGGAGGGATTTCTGGCGTGCCTGGCCGATGGATCGGTCCGAACAATCCGTCGTAGCCTCGATGCAGAAATGTTAAGGCGTCTGTTCGATCCGAAAGACGGGATGCCGACTAGCTTCTAATGAGATTCGCGCATTTCAAGAATGTAAGATTCCCTCTTCTGTAGCCCCTCTTCTGTAGCCGGCTCTGTGAGGCCGGACGTTTCGTGACGCGGGATCCGTCTCGAAACCTGCGATTAGCACGCTAATAGATCAACCTCGACGGATGAGTGGTCGGAGAAAATCCGATTGTTATTGGCAAGAGGTAGTAACTTCCGCGGTCACATGTGCGGCTGCGCCGCCAACGAAGACTGACATCACTTGACATAAATGTTTGTGGCTGAAATGCCGCACTGATATACTCAACGACGCCAATTCGATCTCGCTGGCGTCAGGAAGCGCAAGCGTCTTATCAAGCAGGGCTAAACGGGGGTTGCCGCCATGTGGGTTCGCAGGGCGCTGTGGGTCTCGGCCGTCTCGTTCGCTTTTATTTCCTTAGTCGTGTCGCCCACACTTTGGGCCGATGAAGCCGACTCGCGGCAACGCGATGACTCGGCGACGCCCTGCGAGAAAGTATCGGCGCCCGCTGACGCTAAAGACGCTGCGTCGAAGGAATCCCCAAAGAACGCCTCGCCGGCCGACGTAACGGCGCTGGCGGCAATGATCGACAACTACATTGTCTCCGCTTGGGGCGCCACGATCGTTCCGGCCGAATTGGCCGACGACGCCGAGTACGCGCGGCGCGTGCATCTCGATCTGACGGGCAGCGTCCCTACGGTCGCTGCCTTGCGGGAATTCCTGGCGGACGCATCGCCGGATAAGCGGCAGAAGCTCGTCGATCGCTTGCTCGACAGCCCGCAGTACGCCAGGCATTTCAGCAACGTCTGGATGTCGCTGTTTCTGCCCGAAGTCGAGTCGAACGAACAAGTTCGCTTTTACGCGATCGAGTTCAAGTCTTGGCTGCAAATGCGGCTGCGCGAAGGCATGGGCTACAACGCCATGGCGCGCGAGCTGCTGACGACTCCGCTTGACGGCGCCTCGATGCGCGGCTTCCGCCAGCGCGACGATCAACAGCCGCCGCGTCCCTCGGCGTTCTACCAGGCAAAGGAGCTCAAGGCCGAAAACCTGGCGAGCGCCACTGCGCGCGTTTTCCTCGGCATCCGCGTTGATTGCGCCCAGTGCCACAACCATCCTTTCACTGCTTGGAAGCAAGAAGATTTTTGGGCCTTTGCCGCCTATTTCGATAAGCTCCAACAACAGGCTGGCGGCAGTAATGTGAACGCGACGCTGCAAGCGATGCTGGCCGGTCCTCCCAAGAGCAACGCGATCGAGATCAGCATCCCCGACACCAAAACGACCGTGGCCGGCCGCTTTCTCGGGACACACGACGCGGCCGCGCCCTCGGGCGCCACAGCGCGAGAAATGGTAGCCGATTGGATCACGTCGGATAGTAATCCCTACTTCGCCCGCACCGCGGTCAATCGGGCCTGGGCTCATCTGCTGGGGACGGGCATTGTCGATCCGATCGACGATTTCGATCCCTCGAATCCGGCCAGTCATCCGGAATTGCTGGATGAGTTGGCGCGGCAGTATGTGGCGCATGGCTACGACCAGAAGTTTTTGTTTCGCGCCATCATGGCCAGCCGCCCTTATCAATTGACCAGCAGACTCACGCACCCCAGCCAGCGCGATCGGCGAGCCTTTGCCCGCATGACTCCCAAGGGGCTCACCGCCGA
>DASXPZ010000428.1:0-6472 GCA_036493275.1 Pirellulales bacterium | reverse complement strand
ATGCGTTCGATCCGCCGGTCCTCGACGCCGCTGAATTTACATTGCCCGAGATGCTTAAGACGCGCGGTTATCGCACTGCCTGCATCGGCAAGTGGCACCTGGGCTGGAATTGGGACGAGATCAAGCGGCCGGGCGCCGTGGCGACCAAAGGGGCCGGCTATCCGCCGAACGCCTTCGATTGGTCGAAGCCGATTCCCGGCGGGCCGCTGGCGAATGGTTTCGACTATTACTTCGGCGACGATGTGCCGAACTTTCCGCCGTACGCCTGGTTCGAGAACGACCGCGTCATTACGCCGCCGACCGAACCGCTGACGCTCACGCCCAAAACGGCCGAGGGAAACTGGGAGGCGCGCCCCGGCCCGATGTGCAAGGATTGGGACTTCTACGCTGTCATCCCGCGGCTTACACTGCGGACGGTCGATTGGATCGGCGAGCAGCGCGGCCGCGAGGGACCGTTCTTCTTGTACGTGCCGTTCAACTCGCCCCACGCGCCGATCGTGCCGATCGAAAAATTCCGGGGCAAATCGAAGGCGGGCGGCTATGGCGACTTCATGACGCAGACGGACGACAACGTCGGCCGGATCATACAGGCGCTGGCCGATAACGGATTTGCCGACAACACGCTCGTGATTTTCTCGGCGGACAATGGCCCGGAGCGTTACGCGTATGAGCGGGTTCGCAATTTTCAACATCGTAGCGCCGGCCCGTTGCGAGGGTTGAAGCGCGACCTGTGGGAAGGAGGGCACCGCGTCCCATTCATCGTCCGCTGGCCAGGGCACGTGAAGGCGGGCGCTGTGAGCGACGCGCTGGTGAGCCAGGTGGACCTGATGGCCACGCTGGCCGCTGTTGCGGGAGCCACTCTGCCGGCCGACTCGGCGCCCGATAGTTACAACCTGCTCCCGCTTTGGAAAGAAGGCGCAGCGAGTCCGCGCCACAGCATCGTTCACAACACGATGAAAGAGGGCTATGCCCTGCGGCATGACCAGTGGCTGTTGGTCGCCGCCAAGACCGGAGCGGTGAGCCAGGTTCCGGAGTGGTTCGATCGAGAGAACGGCTATCAGAAAAACGACCAGCCGGGCGAACTCTACGATCTAAGCAATGACCTCGGGCAAAAGCGCAATCTGTACGCCGAGCGACCGGAGAAGGTGGTCGAATTGCAAACGCTGCTCCAAAAAATCCGCTCGAAAGGACAAGTCCGCTGAAGCTGAAGGACGTCGCGCCGCCGCAGCACAGCTTCGGATCGCACGCCTCTATAAATCAAACGGCGACTGTCGACCCCGCGAGAAAAGTTTTATGAATTTCACACGTCGCTTTTTCTTGAAGCTAGCGGCGTTCGGCTGCTGGTTGCGCGGAACGACGCCGTCGGTAGCGGGGAAGCATGTCGCGGAACCGGCGCGGCCGTTTGGCGACGAGTTTCCGAGCCTCGATTCGCTGGCGGTAGGCGAGTGGTGGAAGAGGCCGCGCCCCAAGGGGCCGAATCCGCCACCGCCGATGAATCCGCCGCGAGATCAGGCCGTGGCGTTCGCCCTGTATACGCACGATCACGGCGTGCTCAAGCTGACTGCTCAACTGTATCCATTGCGCGCCGAGGAGCCACGCGAGGCGCGGCTGGAGCTGCTGCTCGACGACAAGTGGTCCGTCGTTGCGCGGGCGCCGGTCTTGTATCCCGGCTGGAGCGCCCATTTTCGCCTCGAAAACTGGGACGACACGAAAGACGTCGCGTATCGCGTCCGGCATGGCGAACAGGCGATGTTCGCAGGGCGGATTCGTCGCGATCCGCGAGAGAAGGACGTGATCGTCGTGGCGAATATGTCTTGCAATTCCTTTCGGCCTGCGGGATTGCGACCAGAGATCATCGACAATCTGCAAGCCCAGGACCCCGACTTGTTGTTCTTCGCTGGCGATCAAACTTATCGGCACACCGAGCACACGGCCGGCTGGATCGAATTCGGCTTGCAATTTCGCGACGTGATTCGTGACCGGCCGACGATCACCATTCCTGATGATCACGACGTTGGGCATCCGAATTTGTGGGGCGAGAACGGCAAGCGTTCGACTCTGAGCGGCAATGCCGACGGCGGCTATTTTTATCCGGTCGAGTACGTCGATCTTGTGCAGCGACAGCAGACGTCGCATTTGCCCGACCCGGCGGATCCGGCGCCGATCGATCGAGGCATCACGGTCTATTTCACGCGGCTGCGAGTGGGCGGCATCGATTTTGCGATTCTCGAAGACCGAAAGTTCAAAACGGGTCCGGCCGGCAAGATTCCGCAGTTGGGCCCCCGTCCCGATCACATCAACGACCCATCGTACGATCCGCGGTCGATCGACCTGCCTGGCCTCGAACTGCTTGGTGAACGACAGCACCGCTTCTTGCATAGTTGGGGTGAGGACTGGACGCGCGCCGAGATGAAGGCGGTGCTTTCACAGACGGCGTTTTGCGGCGCGGTTCATATGCACGGCAAGCCGAACGAGCGGTTGCTGGCCGATCTGGATTGCAATGGCTGGCCGCAATCCGGCCGCAATCGGGCGTTGGCGGAACTGCGGCGCGTGCAAGCGGTTCACCTTTGCGGTGACCAACACCTGGCCGTGGTCGTCAAGCATGGCGTCAGCGAATTCGGTGATGGGCCGTACGGCTTCACCAGTCCCGCGCTGGTGAACACGGTCTACGGCCGCTGGTGGCATCCGATCGACGAACGACCGGGTCCCCATCCGGTCCCAAATAGCGCGCTACCGTGGACGGGTGATTTCGAAGATGGCCTGGGAAACAAAATCTCGATGCTGGCCTATGCCAACCCACCGGATCTCGCCGATGAAAAAAAACGCGCCGACGGATACGGCATTGTGCGCTTCGATAAGAAGAAACGGCGGATCACGTTTGAATGTTGGCCCCGTTTTGCCGATGCAAAGGAGGGGGACAAGGCCCAATTTCCGGGTTGGCCCGTTACCATTTCAACGGCCGAGAACGACGGTCGGAAGCCGGTGGCCTGGCTGCCGGAGCTAGACTTTGTCGGCGCGACGAATCCGGTGGTCCAGGTCCTTGAAGAAAAAAGTGGCGAGGTCGTCTACAACCTCCGCGTCTTCGGCGGAAGCTTTCAGCCGCCCGTGTACGCGGCGGGCGCCTACACCGTCAGGGTCGGCATCGACCGCCCAGACGCGGTCACTTTAAAAGGTTTGGTTGCGGCTGAGAAAACCGCTGCTGGAAAACGGGTGGTCAAGCTCTGACCGCCTGTTGGCGCGCTCAATGGAGCTACTTCCTGCGCTGATCTAATCGCTTGCCTTCGTCTCCGCGCGCTTGGCTTGTCTGGCGCCGTTGCGATCGGCCTCGGGCTTGTTCTCCGTCGGCAAGAGTGCCGCCAGCTCGGTCTTTTGCCGGGCGTAAGTTGCATCGCCTGCCAGGTTCTTCCACTCGTAGGGATCTTTGACTTCGTCGTAGAGCTCCTCGCCCCCGTCGGCGTAGTGAATGTAGCGCCAGCCTTCGGTTCGCACGGCGTGGTTGTTGCGCCCAAACGTGGTGATCGCGGGCCGATCCCAAGGGCTCTTTGGATCCACGAGCAGTGGCCGCAAGCTCCGCCCTTGCAGGTGCTTCGGCGGAGCAATCTGGCACAGATCGCAAAGCGTGGGATAGATGCTCATGAAGTCGACGGGCCGGTCGCAACGCGTTCCGGCCGTGGTGACGCCTGGCGCAATCCAGATCAGCGGAGCTCGGGTTGTTTCTTCCCAGAGGGCGAACTTGCGCCAGTGGTGCTTTTCGCCCAGGTTCCAGCCGTGGTCTCCCCACAGGACGACAATCGTGCGATTTCGCTCGGGCGATTTCTCGATCGCGTCGAGCAGCCGTCCGACTTGGGCGTCGGCAAAAGAGACCGCGGCCAGGTAGCCTTGGATCGCTTCCTTCCAGCGGCCGGCCTTCACGATGTTGTCGTGCTCTTTGGGGCTGGCCATCGCCAAACCGCCGGCGGGGACGTCGTCGAGGTCATTCTCTTGATACGGCGGCAGCTCGATCTGATCGAGCGGATGAAGATCGTAATATTTGCGCGGGACGTTCCACGCCATATGCGGCTTGTGCAGGCCGACCGCGACAAAAAAGGGCCGATCATGCTGCTTGCCGAGCTCGGCGATTCCGTAATCAACGCTCTTAAAATCGGCCCAATTCGAATCGGGCTGATCGACCGGGCCGAACGGGCGCAGCGGCCCGGCGCTGACGGGCGATTCTGACTTCGGGTCCCCCTTGGAATGGAGATAATCGTCCCACTCTTCGTCGCGATCGAAATTCCCGTGGTAGATCTTGCCGGCGCCTGTCACGCGGTAGCCGGCGCCGCGAAACGCCGTCGGCAGCGTGAGCGCAACCGGGACGACGTCGCGCCAATCGTGGTGGTTGTCGTACACACCGGTGGCGCCGGGTCGCATTCCGCTCAGCAGCGCGGCGCGCGACGGATTGCAAACCGGAGCGGCGCAATAGGCGTGAGTGAACGTCACGCCGAGCCCGGCCATGCGATCGAGATTTGGCGTCTTGGTCTGCTTGTTGCGCCCCAAGTGGCCGACCCAGTGATTCAGGTCATCGATGGCGATGAAAACCACATTCGGGCGTGGACGATCGGCCTTGGCCGGTTCAGCGGCATGAACTGCCTGTCCCGAGATGCTGACGAGGCAAAGCAAGCAGAACGCGAGCGCAGTCATTCGAGACACGCTATTCGATCTTCGCATGATGATCCGACAATTGAGTGTGCTGGAGAAGAAGGATGACGCGGACTATTGTAGTCGCCCGGCGGCGGCGCTGAATAGGCGCATAAAAATGCGGACGCAGGCAACTGCTTGCCCACGCCCGCTTGCGATCGTATCGCCCGCGGCGCAAAACCGATTCGACTACATCGTGGTCTCCCTGACGTCAAAGGGAGCCCATGCAGACACGCGCCAATTACTGCACGGTTCCTCCAGTGTAGGGAGCGTAGTCAAAGTTGGCTTTCGAGCCTGCGTAGCGGATCGATCGCGATGAACCAAAAGCCCCCGGGGCGCGATACATGCGCGGGTAACCCGAGCCATAGTAGCCTCGCGTCGGATAACCCGATTGCAATTGCGGCTCGTACGAATAACGACGAGTCGTTCGCGCGTTGGCGCTGGGGAACATCCCCGCCTTGTAGGGCGTCCAGGCATTGTTCTGCCAAACGACCCACTGCTGGTTGGGCTGTCGGAACCACCAATGCCCCTGGTGTCGAATGACTTGCCCCGGCTGGACCGCGGTTTTCGCCTGAGCTGACTCAGAACCCTGCTGGACCTGGTTCTGCTGCGCTGGCTGTTTAGCTTGCGCCGATGCGGCCGGCTTGCCGCTTGAGCTCTGTTTGGCGGCTGCGGACGGGTCCTGGTCTTTCGCAAAAAGCGATGTGGCGAAAAGCATTACAGTAATGGCTGTCGCCGCGCGAAGTAGGGCGTGCATGATGGAAAGCTCCTCTCTGCTTGGTGGATACGAATGGGCAGATCATCTTGCGACGGCGCCGAATCCACCAGCGAATTGACTTGGAAAATCGATTTGCCGTAACCACAAGGGCCCGCCGAGCCCTTGGACGCGCTGCCGGTTTTTCCATCGGCCGAAAATAAAGGGGCGGGACGCTCGACGGATTGACCGTCGAGCGTCCCCTTGCGCAGTTGCCGTGCGAGCGAGGCGTTCATCGCGTCACCCTTCATCCCCCCAGAACGAATCGTCTGGAATGAAAAACACGTTTGGGAACGAAAATTCATGCGTTGGGAGGTCGAGCGCTCGCATCAGATGCTCTCGCTCGTTGGCCGGAAGATCCTGCCGGGCGTCGATATCCTTGCGCAGTTCGTCGCGGGTCCCCTCGAATTGCACCGAGTCGGTCTTACCCTGATCGTTTTTGTACTTGATCTCGGCCTTGAATTTGCCGTTGTCTTCGCGCGTCAAGGTCATTGAGTCGAACATGCTCCATTGGGCTTCTCGATCCTGGGCCGGTTCATGCGAGTAGCGCATCCGCGGGCGCTGCATGGCAGTTCGGGAATGATTACCGCCATTGGCCGAAGCGCGATGTTCCCCTATTGTCGCCTTGAGCTCTTTTTTCTCTCCCGAGCGCACGATATTCAGCGTGACTTGCCGCCCCGCCTTGTCGTGGTGAATCAGTTTCGAAAGCTGCTCCGGTGAGTAGAGATTCTGATCGTCGTAGCTGACGATGATGTCGTGCCTTTGCAGGCCGGCTTTTTCGGCGGGAGAGTCTTTGGCTACGTCGCTTACCAGCACCCCGCGCCCTTTGCCGATCAAATGTTCCAAATGGCCAATCACTGATTCATGCAACGGCTCGACCGATACGCCGAGATAGCCATGCATGGCGTCGGCTTGATTCGTCCGGGCGGTGTCGTTCTTTGACGAATCCGTGGCGTTCGTCGTCGTTTTTGCCTGGTTGGCGTTTTGGGCATCGTTCGCTCCCTTGGCCTTGTCGTCAGCCCGAACGCTTGCGACAGCCCCCAA
>DASXPZ010000427.1:0-1820 GCA_036493275.1 Pirellulales bacterium | reverse complement strand
CTCCGCCGCTGCCGCAGCGCCGGGGCATTATGGCCCATCGGGTCCTACGATGGCAATGTTTGCTGATAAGAACGGCTAGCTAGCGACGGTTGCGGCTGGGCGCGTTGATACAATGGCGACCCGTGCGAGCCTGGATCGGTCTTAGGCTCAACCATCATGGGAAATGTCGGCCATCAACTCATCGCCACCCAGGAGTCCGCCATGCTGCGAATCCTCGGCGCCCGAACTCGGCTTTGCGACGGCATGAATCGCCGCGAGATGATGCGCGTTGGCGGCTTGTCGTTGTTCAGCGGCATGACCCTGCCGCGATTGCTGCGAGCCGCTTCCGCCTCCGGCTCTTCTCGACCGGGGCCAGCTAAATCGGTGATTCTGTTCAACCTGCTCGGCGGTCCCAGCCACATGGACATGTTCGACATGAAACCCCAGGCGCCGGTCGAAGTTCGCGGGCTTTTTCGGCCGATCGATACCTCGCTGCCGGGACTCCAAATTTGTGAGCATCTGCCGCAGACGGCGCGGTGGATGCATCGCGCCAGTTTGATTCGCACCGTGACGCACAACTACAACGCCCACAATCCGCTGGCGATGGTCACTGGTTATGCTGGCGGCGAAAATTCACAGATCACGGCGAAGCAGACCGATCCGCCCGACATCGGCGCGGTTTGCCAGTACTTGGGCAAGATCAATCCCGGCGTGCCCGGCGCGGTCTGCATGCCCTGCTATCCAGGCTGGGGCGAGGGCATCCGCCGCCCGGGGCCGTACGGCGGATATTTGGGCCGACAATATGATCCGTTTTTTTCGTTGTGCAAGCCGACGTTTGCTCGCGCTCCGCGCGTCGCGAACTACGACCCGGTGCGCCCGATCGGCGAGCCGTTGATGCCGTCGCTCGACGCTTTGCCCGACATGACAGTCGATCGGCTGGGCGGTCGGCGCTCGTTGCTCGAACAGCTCAACCAAGGATTTCGAGATTGGAATGCGTCATCCCAAATCGACACGATGAGCAAATACAGCCAGCAGGCGTTTTCGATGCTCTCCTCCAGCAAGACTCGCGACGCGTTCGACCTGTCGAAAGAGCCAGACCACGTGCGCGACCGGTATGGGCGCAATCTGAGTGGCTCGAGTTTGCTGGTGGCGCGGCGTCTCGTCGAGGCGGGAGTCACCTACGTCAGCGTGCACGCCGAGATTTTTGGGAGTAACGGCCATTCTTACGACATGCATGAAAATAATTTCGGCATGCTCAAGGACGAGAATCTGCCAATTCTCGACATGGCGTATCCGGCGCTGATTCAAGATCTCGACGAGCGCGGGCTGCTCGACTCCACGCTCGTCGTCGTGATGGGCGAGATGGGCCGCAGCCCCAAGGTGAACGCCAAAGCCGGTCGCGATCATTGGCCCCAGTGCGGCTTCAGTCTGTTGACCGGCGGCGGAGTCAAATCCGGAATGATTTACGGCGCCACCGACAAGCAGGCGGCTTATCCGACGCGCGACCCGGTTTCGCCCGGTGACGTCGTGGCGACAATTTACCATCTGCTGGGCATCGATCCGCACTTAACATTGCCTGACCTGGCAGGGCGCCCCATCCCGATCGCTCACGGCGGCGAACCGATCGCCGGGGTAATTGCCTAGACGCGCAGCTATGCCGTGTCGGTCTTGCCAGCAACAAACGCCACCTTCGGGAGAGGGCCAGGGCGATTGCACCTTAAAGCGTAGCGTGCAAAGCATCTTCCGGCATTCGAGCAAAAATGCGTTTTTGTGCTAGCTGCAAAAACTTCGAGAAACGCGCTGCTAGCACAATTGCGTCCGAACCATAAGTCGTTTTCTAG
>DASXPZ010000426.1:0-2355 GCA_036493275.1 Pirellulales bacterium | reverse complement strand
GCGCGGGTCGGAAAAAGTCGCACAAACCGCCTGCAATTCAGATAAAAGGGAGGGCAAGAGCTGCATCCCAACCCTGAATCAGACTTTGGCTGATTCGCGAATCCCAAAAATTTCAATATTTCGTACTTTTAGAATTGCTGGCGCGCGATTCCTTCATGGGATCTCGGCCGCGGCGAAGGGGCCGTTCATGGCGGTCAATTGCGCCGCCATTCCCGCCGAATTGCTGGAAAGCGAGGTCTTCGGACACGACAAGGGCGCGTTTTCCGGCGCGCACCAGCGGCATCTGGGCTACGCCGAGCGCGCGCGCGGCGGCGTGCTGTTTCTCGACGAGATCGGCGACATGCCGCTCCCGTTGCAGATAAAATTGCTGCGGGTCCTCGAAGAGCGAGCGTTCCATCGCGTGGGCGGGGAAGCGAGCATTCCTCTGGACGCTCGCGTCGTATGCGCGACGAGCGCCAACCTGAGCGAAATGATCCGGCTGGGGCGGTTTCGCGAAGACCTCTTTTACAGAATCAATGCGGTCACGGTGGTCGTGCCGCCCCTGCGAGACCGCCCGGAAGACATTTCCTGGCTGTTGTCCCGCTATTTTGCGTCCTTCGTGGAACAGGCCGTCAGCGAGTTGAGAGGAGTGAGTTCGCTCGCCGAGCAGGTCGCCCTGACGCATCCCTGGCGCGGCAACGCGCGCGAGCTTCGAAATCGTGTCGAACGGGCCATCGCGTTGGCGGCCGGCCCATGGTTGATGCCGGCGGACCTGTTTCCCGAGTTCCGGAATGCGTCGATCGATCGTGTCGACGAAGACCTCTCGCTTTCCGCCGTCAGAGACGCGGCCGAGAAGCGCCAGATCGAGCGCATCTTGAGAGAAACGGAAGGCCAGACTTCCGAAGCCGCAAGGCGTCTGAATATCTCCAGGACGACGTTGTGGGAGAAAATGCGCCG
This sequence comes from Pirellulales bacterium, assembly GCA_036493275.1. GTDB lineage: Bacteria > Planctomycetota > Planctomycetia > Pirellulales > JACPPG01 > JACPPG01. Next base: position 1,419 of record DASXPZ010000426.1, on the reverse strand, counting down.
CTTCGGCCTTGGGCCGGGTTGCGCGTCGTGAGTTTCGTTCTCATCGGCTCGGCGCGCGCAAGTCGTTTGGATTTCCGGATGCGGGTGGCGCAGTTGTTCGGAAGTCCGAACGCGAACGTGTGCTCTCGCCCTATTTTTGCGTTGATATTATTCAATAAATTCCCACAATCGCGCTTGGCACGCTTTCTGCGATCCGCCTCGAATTGGAAATGAAACCAAACGGGGAAACGCATGAAGAGGTGCGATCGGAAAGTCGACATCGGCCGTCGTTGGTTCTTGTCTGGGGCCGGCGTCGCCGCCGCGGGAGCGGCCGCTGCCACTGTCATACCGCAGAAAGCCGAAGCCGCGGCTCCATTGGCCCGGGTGACCTATCCTTCGAACCGCCTCGCGAACGTGAGCGATCTGAGGCCGAACACGCCGTTGGAAGTCTCGTACCCCGACGCGAACGCACCCGGCGTGTTGCTCAAGCTCGGCGCAAAGGTGTCCGGTGGGGTAGGACCGCAAGGGGACATCGTCGGCTTCACCACCGTTTGCCCGCACAAAGGTTTCCCGCTTTCCTACAATTCTTCCGACAAGTCGATGAACTGCCCAGGCCATTACTCACGTTTCGACTGCGAGAACGGAGGCCAGCAGATTTGGGGCCAGGCCACGCAAAATCTGCCGCAATACGTGCTCCGCGTCGACGCCAAAGGCGACATCCACGCCGACGGCGTCGATGAACTGCTGTACGGCCGGCTGTCGAACGTGTTGGAGGGCTGACCCATGACATTCAAGCGTCAAATCGATCGGCTGCCGATAATCCCGGCGGACGCCAAAGAATTCAATGTCACCTGCCAATTCTGCATCGTGGGCTGCGGCTACAAAGCCTATACTTGGGACATGAATGCCCAAGGGGGGGCCGCGCCAAATCAAAACAAGTTCGGCGTCGATTTGTCCAAGCAGCAAGCCGCGATGACGCCGAATTGGTATGCCCCTTCGATGTACAACGTCGTCAAGCAGAACGGGCAGGACGTGCACATTGTCATCAAGCCCGACCCGGCATGCGTCGTGAATACAGGCCTCGCGTCCGTGCGCGGCGCGCGCATGGCCGAAGAATCCTTCTCAGAGGCGCGTTCGACGCAGCAGCAACGCCTCACAGCACCGATGGTTTGGCGCTACGGCCAGATGCAGCCGACCAGTTGGGACGACGCGCTCGATCTTGTCGCGCGCGTTACGACGGCGGTGATCGCGGATCAGGGCGAAGATGGCTTGTTCGTCTCCGCGTTCGATCATGGCGGCGCGGGCGGCGGATACGAGAACACCTAGGGCACCGGAAAGCTCTATTTCGGAGCTATGAAGATCAAGAACATTCGCATCCACAATCGTCCGGCCTACAATTCCGAGGTCCACGCGACGCGCGACATGGGCGTCGGCGAACTC
>DASXPZ010000425.1:0-2664 GCA_036493275.1 Pirellulales bacterium | reverse complement strand
CGCTGGGGACGTCGAACGTTGGGAAATGGCGCTTCCCCAATTCCAGCTCGATATTGACGCCATTGGCGATTTCCTGGCTGCGAGCGACGGCGTCTTCGAGCCCCGGAAAAGCGGCGTACATCTCGCCGGGGGCGCGCAAGTAAAACTCGCTCCCCTCCATCCGCATCCGGTCGGTGTCGGTGCGGAAGCGGCCGGTGTTGATGCAGAGGAGCACGTCTTGCGCTTCGGCGTCCTCGCGATTCACATAGTGAGCGTCGCTGGTGGCGACCAGCGGCAAGCCCATCCGCTGGGCCAGATCGACCGAGGCCTCGAGCGCCAGCCTCTGGATTTCGACGCCGTTGTTCTGGATCTCGATGAAATAGCGATCTCCGAAAGTCTTCTGGAACCAGGCGGCGATGCCCATCGCCTCCTCCATGTTCGGCTCGACGCCGCTGTTGCGCAGCAGAGCCCGGCTGAGCTCGCCCGAAACGCAGCCGCTGAGGCAGACCAGCCCTTCGCTGTGCGCGGCGAGGATTTCCTTGTCGATCCGCGGCTTGCGGTAGAAGCCTTCGAGAAAGGCCATCGACGACAGCTTGATCAGGTTCTGAAAGCCGACCCGGTTTTGAGCGAGCAGGGTCAGGTGGTAGCTGGCTTCTTGATTGGCGTCGGAGGGCTTTTCTCGCCGGCTGCCGGGGGCGATGTAGGCCTCGTAGCCGATGATCGGATTGATGCCGGCGTCTTTGGCGGTCTTGTAGAAATCGAGCGCGCCGTAGAGATTGCCGTGGTCCGTCAGCGCCAGGGCGTTCATCCCTTCGCTCTTGGCTTTGGCCACCAGTTCCTGGATTGGGCTGGCGCCGTCGAGCAGGCTATAATGGCTGTGGCAATGGAGATGAACAAACGAGCCGGTGGCGCTCATGTTTCCCTCGAGCAAATGGCGATCCGTCCAAGACAACGGCAGGCGGTAGCTAGCTGGTCCATTCTAGCAGACCACAGGCGAGGTCAGAAGTTATGCGCCGGGCCGGGCAGTTCGCGTCCTTCGGTTTGTGAGCCGCAAGGCGCTAGCCGCGGGTGCATGTGAAGTAATGTCGAAATACTAAAAACCAGTGGCTAGCGCCACTCGGCTCACAAGTGCGCCCGCCAAACGCGGCGCGCCGTTCAATCTTCTGACGGACGACCGATCGAGCGAAGATACGTCGCCAAGCGGCCTTGAATATCGAGCAGGTTCTGCCACTGCCGCTCGTCGAGCGAGATTCGCCCCTTCTTGGGCTCAACTTGCACCGTCTCCAGCAGCGTGCGAATCCGGGCGTGCAGATATTCGAGCAACTCCGAAAGTTGCGCAGCCTGGCAGGGGCCCATTCCTTCGGGCAATTCGGGCGGAAGGAGCCGATGGAGAATCGCTTGCGATCCGGTGGCGCCTCCCCAGCCTAACTCGAATTCGAGACTCTGTTCCATCGCCGCGGCCTCTGCGCCGCCGTCGATGGTGCCCAGGTTGTCGCTTTCGGCGTCTCGCAGGCTGGCCAGTCGCTGGGCGATCTGTTCTTGCGAGCCGTACAGCACAACCGAGCGGCCGACGGTAATCATGTCTCCGAAGCGCAGGATCCGCAGGTGGGTGTCTTCGCCGTTGACCTTGGTGCCGTTCGTGCTGTCGAGATCCGTCAGCACGACCTTGTCCTGGTCTTCTTGAATCTTGAGATGGAAGCGGCTGACTCGCTCGTCGGCAAGCTGCACATCGTTCCCCTCTTCGCGACCGATGGTGACGGGCGTGACGACGTCCTCGTAAACTCGGCCCCGGTCGGCGCCATCAAGGATGCGGAGAGTGACGTGGGCCATTGAGGACATGCTCGGCTGAACAGCGCCCTGCGCGGCGGGGAGATAGCTCCTTCGCGACGCACGGCATCGGGCCGATCTATGAGCGCGCAGTCGTTCCGAGCCACCTGTCGCGCCCCAGCCGGCCTTGGCGGGAATCTCTTACAACGGCGGTCGGCCAAGGGGGCGAAGCGAGGCAAAAAGTCGCGCAGCCACGGTCCCTTGCCGGTCGCATCACGATCGGCTCATTATTGCTTATAACATGCCGGAAAAGGGGGGGTCAACCAAATGAGCCCCGAAGCCCGCCCGTTGCGCAGCCCACCACTCAGATTGACGGTGGAACCCCGGAAAAGGCAGCACAATACGACCGAATTGCGGGCTGTTGTGGCCGATAGAACCGGTTAGCTGCCAGTGGGCGGAGGCTGATTGGTGCTTCTTGACGCTCTCGGCGTTGGCCCGCGCAAATCCTGCTTGTCCCTCTTCATCCTTGGCCGAGAATCCTACCGAAGAGTCACGCGCTCGTGACGCAACTGGATAGCGCATTGGTCTTCGGATTCACGAAAACCGTCTATACAGTCTGAGAAACTGCGGAAAATAGCCGCAAAAAGACACTCAGACTCTCACGAAAACGCCAGAACGGTTGTAGTACAACCGGCCCTCTAGCGCATCGGATACGTTTCCGATCTTGCGCTAAATCTTTCACCATTCTACAACCGTGGAATTGGGGAAGCTATGGGCCGATCGCTTACGGAAATGGCATTTCTTGCTGCGCTCTTGTTCGCCTTGGCTACACCTTTCGCGAAGATCGTCACCACGTTCATTGTGGACGTAACTGAAATCGTCGTGGCGGGATCATAGTCATGGTCAGCAACTTTGACC
>DASXPZ010000424.1:0-2320 GCA_036493275.1 Pirellulales bacterium | reverse complement strand
CGCAACTGGTCGTAACCCAGCCCGCGATTGACCACGGCAAGTTGAATCAATTGCGGCAGGGCGCGGACATCGTCGTTGCAAAGCTCTTCGACCGCCAGGTAGTTTCCAGCGCGGAGAGGCTCGAGGGCGGCGTCCATGAATTCGTCTTGCTCATCGTGGCTGGCGAAGCTGAACTCCCGCACACGGCGAAAACCCATCACGATATTGTAAAAGCCCCACAGAAAATTGATCGCCAGAAAGCCATAGCAGGCGTCGCCCATCAGCGCGGCGAGGTGGTTGATATTCATGAACAGCTACCGTCTTTCACGCTGCGGCGGCGCGTGTGCCGACTCAGGCCGGCCTCTGTCATTCCGCCAAAGTGCTCTTTTGTCCCTATGGCTAGATTAACCCGGCGAAAGGGGGCAAGGCAAGTAACCGCGTCCTGACAAGCCAACGCTTCGACCGCCGAAAGGGCTTCGCGACGCGAAAATGCGTGCTCGACGAATTGAGTTCACAAAATTGAAATGACCAAGTACGCGGTCATCGCGCTTCGTCCTGGAGCACAACGGCTTCGAGGGTCTCCGCGCGGTGATCATCAGCACGTTCCTTCGCGGCGGCTGGGGCAAGATGACCCGCCTAAAACTCCCCGCGGTCCTGGCTGCAGTCGCTGGCAACACGATCTCCACGCCCGCCGACGACACCTGCCACAGCTCGCTCCCCGAGCGACTCCTCGGCGGCCTCACAAAATACCTCCCCAAATAGCAATCCTGCCTCAGGAATTCGGTCTCTTGGCCTTACCTCGGCTTCTAAAGCCCGGTCGGCTATGTTGGATCTCGCGCTGCAAGCTGGCGCTGCGCTTGCACCCGTCTTTATTCTCACTCTCTAGCACCCAGAGATATCGGCCGGATAACTTCCGTGCCGACTCGTGCGCCCGCCGAACTGAAAGAGACCCACCACCCACCGACCGGCCTCCCACGATCGCATCGAACGAGCGCCGACGGGTCGGGGCGAGCTTGGATAGCTCCGCGGAACGCCCGCAATTGGGGCGATTTGCGCTGGGCTACCTTTCCAAATTGTCCGGCACTAGAATCGCTTCCGGTAGATTGAGGCATCAACCAATTTTATGGTCGGAACGTGCCATCTCGTTTTTCTTGTAGCAGCGGAGGAAACGGATCATGAATGCTCGGCAATCAATCTTGATTCTTCGGCCACTGCGGGTGGTTGTCGTCCTGATAATTGGGCTCTCGGCTGTCGAGACTTCGTATGCGGTCACGACGTATCAAATCGGAACGGCTGAGTCGGATGGTCAGTTCATCATCAAAGGCGGAAGCGTGGAAACAGACGGCACACTTGGTCCACTTTCCGCGTCCAATATCGTTTCTATGTCGGTCGACATTGGCTTTCTCAGCTTTGTGGGAAACGCCCCGGGTGTATTCGAGCAATTGGACGGATCGACGACGCTCAACCTAAACAACTCGACATTGACCATTGCGGGCCTTGTCGAGGCGACTCCGACTGGCATTCGGATCGATCATGCCACCGAGATTGGGGAGAGTAACTTGCTAACTCTCGCCGGGAACGCCGGCGCTAGCGTCACGTGGGCTTCGAGTTACTTCGATTTGAGTAGTTCATTTGTCGGCCACCTCACCGGCTTCTCGCATGAAATTTCCGTATTTGCACCGCCAGCCGGCGGAATTCTCGCTGGCCTGCCCGACTCCGGAGTAATCGCCCAGGCGGCCCCCGAACCATCGACGGCGATACTGCTCGTCATCGGCTGCGCCGTGGCCTGGGTCGCACGGCGTCGCTAATCGAGGATCTGGCATGAACATTTCAGCCTTTAAACACCCTAGTGCGCTAATCCCACTGGCAATGTCGTTCGCGGCCCTGGCCCTGGTACTTGTTCACACCGCTGTGTACGGCATTGTTCGTGAGGCCGACGAGGGGACGCCCGCCCATATCTTTCAGCTACTCTTGGTTGCACAATTGCCCTTCGTGGCGTTCTTCGCCATCGAATGGTTGCCACGAAACCCACGGTCGGCAATGTTGGTTCTCGCGCTGCAAGCCGCCGCTGCACTTGCAGCACTTGCACCCGTTTTTATTCTCAACCTTTAGCGCCCAAAGACATCGGCCGGGAAACTCCCGTGCCAACGAGCGCGCCCGCCGAACTGAAAAAGACCAACGACCTTCGGCCCGAGTTCATTTCGCGCGTTCGAGCAAGATGCCGAGACCGACCGCGCAATTTCGCCGAGCCTGAAGCGGGCATGTGCGCATGGCTCGGCGGGAGCTCGCCCTCCCTTTCGAGACAGATCCTGCCTCTCGAATCTTTCTTCTTCGCGTTCTT
>DASXPZ010000423.1:0-5471 GCA_036493275.1 Pirellulales bacterium | reverse complement strand
CAGAACAAACCGGTCGATGATTCGGCGGCGACCCCAGCCGAGCCCGCAAAGATTAAATCGGACGACGTCTCGTCCGCCGATCCCAGCGTTCCGGCGGACGACGCGAATGTCGCGACGGAGAAGTCCGACGACAAGAAGTCCGAAGGGAAAAAGCGGCGTGAACTGAGCCCTCTCAAGGAAGCCTCGGTCGATCCGATTGCCGCGGCCAAGGCCGAGGCGAAGTTGAAGACGCCGCCGCAGTCGGACGTCAAGCTTCTCGATCTACTGCAAAAAGTCAGCGCCGGGCAACAGTCGGCCGAGCCCGCCGAGTTCCAAGGCGTCCAGCCCGGAAAGTCCAGCTCGGACGAAGTTCGCGCGGCCTGGGGCGCCCCGCTCGATTCGCAGCGGCAAAAGAAGGTTATTCGCCAGGCGTATCAAGTGAAAGGATACCGACGCGTCGAGGCCCATTTCCGGCTCGATAAGGTCGTATCTCTCTCGATCGACATGGAGCAGCCGGCGCCGTTGTCGGCATTGTCCGCTCTGGCCAAGGAGCTGAAGCTCGAAGAAGAACAGGCGTTTGGCGTGAAAGACGAATTCGGCGAAGTGCTGGGGGTCTCGTTCCCCGAGCGCGGCGTGGCGATGGCCTTCGAGCCGGGCCGACGCGACCGGCGCGTGGTGCAGGTAATCATCGAGCCCATCACCGCTCAGCCTTTTGCGCTGCGGGCCGAAGAACGGATGTCGGGAGATTACGTTGGCGCGCTGCAAGATCTGAACGTCGCCTTGGCGCTTGAGCCGAATCTCGCCCGCGCGCATTGGCTGCGCGGCCGGCTGTATCGCACTTTGGGACAGATCGAAGCCGCCACGGAAGAAATCACGCTGTCGGTGAAGCTCGATCCGCGGAACGCGCAATACCGTCTGACCGACGCCACGCTCATGGCGGAGCGCGGCGAGCACAATCAAGCCGTCGACGCCACGAACGAAGCCGTGGCGCTGGCCGAGGCGCGGCCCGAACTGAGGGCACTCGCGCTGAATCAGCTAGCGGACCTGATGGCGACCGCCTCGCAGAAGAATTTCAAGCAAGCTCTCACGCTACATCTTGAAGCGATCAAATTGGCCGAGCCGCTCTCGACCAGCCGCACGGTGGCGAAGCGCCGCATCGCGCAGCAGGCGCTACTGGGGGCCTATCTGTCGAGCGCGCGAGCGATCTCTTGGGGCCACTTCCAACAGAAATCGAAGGTGGTGCCCGAGTGGCTCGGTCAGGCCGAGGAACTGGCCGACAAGATGGCGGCGCTCGAAGCAAACACCGATCAGGGACTGCGGGTTTGCCGCGAGGCGCTGTCGGCCTCGGTCGGCGTCGACGGCAAGCTCGACCCAAAACATTATGCCAAACGGGCCGTGGCGATCGGCGAGGCGACGATCGCCGGAACCGAAGACCCTTTCCGCCGGCAGTATTTGCACTGGGAGTTGGGCACGGCGCTGTACGACGCGCTGCAAGCCTGCCACGCTCGCGGCGACAAGGAGCACGCGCTTGAGTACGGTCAACTGGCGGCGAATCATCTCGAAGCGGCGACCGCGGGCCGCCAACTAGAACCAATGGAGACCTACCTGTTGGGTCGTCTCTATTTCCGCCTGGGCGCGGTGTGTGCCAGCGACGCGAAGACGCCGGACGAGGCGCTCCGCTGGTACGAGCGCGCAATGCCTCTGTTGGAGCGTCCCATTCCGCAGTCGGCCGTGGCTGATTCGGGCCGGCATGGCGAGGCGTTCGTCACGATGGCGGTCTCGTACTGGGCGGCCGGCAGCCAGGAAGAGGCGCTTCGCCTGACGCGCGAAGGGTTGAAGCTCATGGAGCAAGCGGTGAAAGACGATCGCCTCGACGGCGAAGCGCTCAAGACCCCCTATAGCAACCTGGCGACGATGCACCGCCACATGGGCGACGACGAACAAGCCGACGCCTTTGAGACCATGGCCAGCAAGGCCCGCACGACGAAGCGGCGGTAACGAACGCAGCGCCTATCTTGCAATCCGCGGATTCACGTCGTCGCGCGGGTGGCTTTGGGCGCCCAGTAGCCAGGCCAAAATGCCCTTCTGTGCGTGCAGGCGATTGGCGGCTTGCTGCACCACCACGCTGTGCGGGCCGTCGATCACTTCATCCATCACTTCTTCGCCGCGATGCGCCGGCAGGCAGTGCATAAAGAAGGCGTCTCGTGAGGCCTGCGACATCAACCTGGCGTTCACCTGAAATTTGGCGAATGCTTTGCGGCGAATCGACGCTTCCTTTTCTTGCCCCATGCTCGTCCAGACGTCGGTATAGACGGCCGTGGCGTTTTTCACTGCTTCTTGGGGATCGTCGGTCATCAATAAGTCGAGCTGCGGGACCTCGCGCTCGAGCACGTCTAAATACTCTCGGTCGAACTCATAGCCCTTGGGCGAGGCCAGCGCGAAACGCATCCCCGTTTTGCCGCAGCCCATTGCCAGGCTGCGCGCCACGTTGTTGCCGTCGCCGACAAAGGCCAACGTTTGACCATCCAATGGGCCGAGCAATTCACGCAACGTGTAGAGGTCGGCCAGGGCCTGGCAGGGATGGTCGTAGTCGGTCAGTCCGTTGATCACGGAGCATTTGCAGAACTTGGCCAGATCGGTGACTTTGTCGTGGCTGTTGGTGCGGACGACGATCACGTCGACATACTCGCTGAGCACGCGGCCGAAGTCGGCCATGCTCTCGCGCGAGCCGAAGCCGACGTCGTCTCCCAGAAACAGGCTCTGGCCGCCGAGATTGATGATGCCGGCCTCGAAGCTGACGCGCGTCCGCAGCGACGGTTTATCGAACAGTAGCGCCATCACGCGCCCCGGCAACAAAGGCTCGCGCAGGCCTTGCTGGTATTTGGCCTTCAGGTCCTCGGTGATCGCAAAGATGCGGTCGAGCTCTGCGCTCGTCAGGTCGGCCAGCGTGATCAGGTGTCTCATGCGTAACTCAATATCCCCAGGCTGCGATCGTCCAGCGGCGCCGCGTCTTACTTGGCCTGTTCCTTGATGACTTCAGCCAGAATGTCGCAGCCTTCTTCCGCTTGCCGCGGCGTGAGATTCATGGCGGGCAACAGCCGGATCACGGTGTTGTGAGTGCAATTGATGAGCAGCTTGCGGTTCATGCATTCGCGGACGATTCCCGCGCCGTCGATCGCCAGCTCGACGCCGATCATCACGCCCAGCACGCGGACGTCGCGCACCAGGTCGCACTGATCGCGGAGCGCTTCGAGCCGAGTTTTGAAAATCTGGCTGACGCGACGCGTGTTTTCGAGCAGCTTCTCGTCTTCGATCATTTCGATCGCCGCAATGCCGGCCCGCGCCGCGATGGGGTTGCCGCCGAACGTGGCCGCATGCATGCCGGGTCGCAGGCTGGGCGCAATTTGCGGCGTGGTCAGCAGCGCGCCGCCGGCGACGCCGCCGCAGATCGCCTTGGCCAGCGTCATAATGTCGGGCGTGACGCCAAAATGTTGATACGCAAACCAGTTTCCGGTTCGACCGCAGCCGGTTTGCACTTCGTCGAAGATGAGCAGCAGGCCATTATCGTCGGCCAGTTTGCGCAGACCTTCGAGAAATCCGGGCGGAGGAAGATTCACGCCTCCTTCGCCTTGCACCGGTTCGACCATGATGGCCGCGGTCTCGGCGTCGATCTTGCGCTTCACAAAATCGAGATCGCCAAAGGGAGCGTAGACGAAGCCCGCCATCAGCGGACCCAGGCCCTCGTGATACTTTGGCTGCGCCGTCGCCGCCGTGGCGCCTAGCGTGCGACCGTGAAAGCTTCCTTCGAAGGTAATGATCTTGTAGCGCTCTTTGGGCGTATGGAGGCGGGCGAGCTTGATCGCGGCTTCATTGGCCTCGGCGCCCGAGTTGCAAAAGAATGCCTGCCCGCCAAAGCTGCGCTCCGAGAGAGCCTTGGCCCACATCCCCTGGGCTTCGGTGTACCAGGTGTTGGGGACGTGGATCAGCGTGGCGACCTGCTCTTGCACCGCCTTGACCACTGGCTCTGGGCAGTGACCGAGCAAATTGCAGCCCCAGCCCGGAAAGAAATCGAGGTAGCGATTCCCCTCGGCGTCCCAGACGTAGCTCCCTTCGCCGCGCACCAGGCAAACCGGGTAGCGGCCGTAGTTCGGGACGACGTACCGCTTGAACAGCTCGACGATCTCGGCCGAGCTGGCAGTGTTCGCAGTAGCCATGAGTTCGAGTTCTCCTGAAATAACGGACGCCACAGGGCCACCGACAATGTTTTGATCCTGCTGGCGGCAAATCGAATTTGGTAAAGACCGCTCGCCGCAGCAACAGGTTCGCGATGTTTACCGAAATTCGGGCGGCAAGTCGCAATGGTCCGCCAGCGCTCGGACGACTCCACGTCGCGCTTCGCTAGCTCTGGTTTTTCACTCCCACACCAACCCGAAGCGCAAGCGAGGGCCGAACCGCTTCAGACCCTCGCTTGCGCTTCGGTTAGTGTTGAAAGTCGGTCGTTCATTCTCTGAACGTCGAATTTTTCGGGCTAGCGCGAACTGACGATTTCGGTGCCCACGCCGCGGCTCGTGTAAACCTCCATCAGCAGCGAATGGCGGAGCCTTCCGTCGATGATATGTATCTTGCGCACGCCCCGGTCGAGGGTCTCCAGGCAGGCTTGCACTTTGGGGATCATGCCCGATTCGATCGCCCCGCTGGCGATCAGGGCTTTTGCTTCGTCGGCCGAGAGGGAATGAATCAGCGAATTGGGATCTTCTTTTTTGCGACGGACTCCGTTGACGTCGCTCAGAAAGACGAGCTTCTCGGCGCCCATCGCTTGCGCCACGGCCGTGGCCGCGGTGTCGGCGTTGATGTTCAATTTTTCGCCATGCTCGTCGATGCACATCGAAGGAATGATCGGCACGATCCCGGCATAGCACAGGTTCGAGATCGTGGCGTGGTCGACGCGGGTGATATCGCCGACGAAGCCGAGATCGATCGGCTGGCCTTCCGCCCCTTCTAATTGGATCTGCTGGCCGAACAGGACGTTGGTGGTGCGGAAGTTCAGCGGCGCGGCGCGGCCGCCGAGCTCTTCGACGCGATTGACCAGCTCTTCGTTGGCTTCATAGGCCAGCACGCGCTCGACGATGTCGCGCGCCGCGGCGTCAGTGAAGCGGCGCCCCTGGATGAAGCGAGGTTCCAAACCTTCGGCTTCCATGGCGCGGCTGATTGCGGCCCCGCCCCCGTGCACCACGACCGGGCGCATGCCGACGGTCGACATGAAGACGATGTCGAGCAGCAAATGGCGCAGCGCGTTGGGGTCTTCCATCACGCTGCCGCCGAGCTTGATGACGGTGACCTTGTCGCGGAACTTGCGGATCCACTCCAGGGCTTCGATCAGCACGTCGGCCTTCTCGCCCGCCTTTTCGATGGCCTTAATCAGCGGCTTGTTCACGGGGGTCCGGCTCTTCGTAGGGGTGGCGGCGTCACCGGCGCGAGCGCCCGTGGAACCT
>DASXPZ010000422.1:0-3956 GCA_036493275.1 Pirellulales bacterium | reverse complement strand
CCGGCGAAGCCCTTTTTGTTTCAGCTTGGGCCCGTTGTCGCTTCCAGCAGATCACGATGAATTCGCCGCCGGACGCGAAATTCGTCGTCGTCCAGCCATCGACGGACGGCTGGTCCCAGCGCGAAATCGTCGTTCACGATCGCGAGCACGGCCGCTTCGACCACCCGCAACCGCGCCAACGAAAAGTGGGTATTGGTCGAGAATTGATCGTGCACATTTTGGAGACGCTGAAATATCTCTTCGACTCGACCGAGTGCCATTCGGATCGGCGCGTGCCCGAGCGCTTGGGCGTACGCGCAGGCGATCGGCACCTGGTCTTTCGGAGTCAGTCGGCCGGAGAATAACACAAGCCGTGTATCATCCAGGGCCGTCGTAGCGTCGAGATCCGCCCCTACGTAGAACCACCCAGCGGTCAAATGCAGTCGCCGGCGCAACAATCTCAAGCGCGACACATCGGCGGAAGCGGGCTGCACCCACTCTCGAAGGTAATCCATCAGCCGATCGGCCTCCGCACGCAGCCCCAACCGCCGCAAGCCGCGCAGGCTCTGCCCGACGAGCTCGAGCAGCGCATCTTCCGCCGCCCAGCGCTCGCTACCGGTGTCCCGCTGGGCTTGCAACAACCGTGTGAGCGGAGCCAGCAGGCGACGAACGGTTTCGGGGCGATCGAAATGCACCGCCACAGACCAGCCGCGCTCTAAAGCCATCACTTCCGCTTCCACTTGGGCCGGGTCGCCCCGAAATCCCCATCGCTCGACGATCGATAGCAGCCGTTCGAGCGCCGACAGAGCAAACGTTTCGCCGGCGCGCGGCGCCAAGTCGAGAGCGATCGCCAGTTTGGCGGGAAGCTCTGCGTAAGGCGCCGCAAGCATCTCGGTAAGGCGCATTTCCAGATTTTCGCGGTCGGCGATGTCGCGTAACTGGGGCGATGCTTGCCCGAGCCCTTCGTCGAAAGCGCGGATATGCTCCTCAGGCTCCAGAATCCGAGAATATTGTCGAAGTCGATCGACTTTGAACCCGGCGTCGCCGGAAGCGCCCGTGGCAGGGCTCGCCAGGATGTCGGCGTGTCGTCGCCGCCAGTCGCTGGACAATGGGCCGCGATGCGGCAGCCCTTCGAGTGCCTGATGAGCGCGCAAGGCATAGGCATCGACAAGCAGGGAATGAATGGGGTCATCAGGCGGCAAGGCCGCCCGAGCGGCTGCGATCCATTCCTGACTTGCCGTTCGCTCACCGAGTCGCGCGATTCCCCACGCCAAGATTAAATCCGCATAGGCCACGTTGGCGCTGCCCGCGTTGCCGAATCCGAACTGCGGTAAGCGTAGGTCCTGTGGAACTGTCCCCGTGGGCTGTGCAACCCATCGGCGCATCGGCTCGCGCGCGCGCATGAGCCAGGCGCGCACTTCCTGACGGCGTTCGCCGGATACCTGCCCCGCAAATCGCACAAACCGAGGCACATCCAGGTCGGCGCTCAGTCCTTGGTCCAAAAGCCGTCCCATCAGGCGGTCGCGACAGCGGGCCAATCCGACCGGGTCGCCGCCGATGAGCCGGCTCAGTGCTAAGCGGCTCAGCCATGCGGCTCGGACCGGCAGGCTGGTTTCGTATTCGTCGAGCACCCGCTGAGCCCGAGCGAGCCAGGGTGAGGATTCGGTCGGCAAATTATCGGCGCCGGCGGCCCAAACTGTGAAGGCCGCGACGGCCCGGGCAATCGCAGGAGTCGCAGGGCCAGAAAGCCAACGCTCCAATTCGAATTCGGGATTCGGGCTTCGGGCCTCCGACGCCAACCATCCCCGTGCCCAGCGCCCGCCGTCGATCGGTTCGTCCCACAGCGCATGAAGCCAACAAGCCGCCGCTTCTGTCGATTCATTGAGAGCGGCGCAGAGCCCAGCCAATTCCGGCCACAAATCGCGCCGATCATCGTCGCTGACCTCGGTGGACAGCAGTCGATGTTCTAATTCGCGCCGATGTCGTTCCCAAGCATGAATCGGCGCAGGTGTTGGCTCCGTGGGCACGGGCGATCCGGGCCGATCCGGTCGATCCGGTCGATCCGAGTCACTCCGCGGTTCCTCGCCCCGTCGAAATCGCGGAGTAAACCACCTCGCAAGTTTCTGGATCCAACCCGCGGAATTGGGCGGCTCGGGCGGCGGCTCTGGCGGCCTCAGAGACGGCGCCGGCGTAACGCTGCGCAGCCGTGGCGTCGGACGCGTCTCGCCCACCGAATAGGCTGAATTCGACCACGGCGAGGCAAGTCCGACCGACTCGATCGGGAACTGATTTCGTGAAGCTCGATAGTGCACGTTTTCGGCAAATGGTCGGACGGCTTCGACCGATAAATAGTGGCGGGCCCATCCGCCTCCTTCGCGCGGGGACAGCCACACGAGCGTTTGCGGGTCTGAGGCGAACCACTGACGCAAGACGTCCCGCCGCAAAAGCGGTCGCAGTTGCATGCCGCACGGAGCAAACAAATTCGGTAGTCGCAAAATGGAGCGGTAAGAAACGGCGCCGGGAAGCACGACCGCCGGGAGGGACGCGTGCAGGTCGTGGCCGACGATCACCGCGACGCAATTGCCATCGATTGTGCCATATCCCAATCGGAGCCGAGCCAACACCCGATCGTCGTTGTGTTGGGCAAACTGCGCCAATTGCTCGAATGCCGACTCCGGCAGCACTAGCATTCCTGGGGGATCGGAGTCTCGATTCGACACCAGTCGCAATTGGATTGGCAGTCGCCATTCCGTTTCACGGGCAGCCGGCAGAACAGTGAACGATGGCGGTATGAGCAGCGTTTCGCTTTCGCCGGTGAATGCCGGTTCTGTTAGCCACTCGCAGCCGCGCGGCGCGGTCAGCAGAGCTATTTGCCCTGGCGGCGGGGCAATTTGCTCTGCCAGCGGATGTTCGTGCCCGAATTCGACCCACACCCGGGGCCGCTGAACCGTGAAGATGCGGAGGCGGTCACTCGGGTTCACCTGCGCCCGCAGTAAAACGGGATAGGGAACTCGATTCACGAGAAGCAAGGTCCTTCCCTTGCTAGCACCGGCAATACCGATCTCCCGGGCGCCGAGACGCCGCAGATCGGCAATGTATGACGCTACCACCGCGGGGACGTTAAAATCGAACAACACGAGCGGCGATGTTGCTTGCCGCTGATGATCATTGGAACGTTGCAGTGGCAACAGGAAAGCCCAGCGTTCCGCGGAATCGGTCAATGGCGCGCCAGCCGTGCCTTGCACTAGAGCGCCCAGCCGAGTCAGAGCAGACGCCGCAGATCGAGGAAGCGCAACGGACGGTTCGACCCAGAATCGACCTTGAGCGTCGATTCCCGACCGCACCGGCGCCTGGGCCACCGCCGGTGGTATCGCGCCGCTGGCGAGGGCTAGCCGCAAGTTGTCGGCATTCGAGAACAGGATCGTTGCCATTAATCGCCCGCTGTCAGTGCGTTCCGCACGTCCCGGTGAATTCGCCGCCGCACGAGGTATTCGTCGTCGTCCAGCCAGCGGCGGGCGGCCGGTCCGATCGCGAAATCCTCGTTCGCCAGCGAAAGCGCCACGGTCTCCGCGATATTCAAATGAAACCGCGAATAATAATGCGATGTCGTATAAGTGTTCGAGAACCGTTGTAGCTTGCCGCTCGTGAACAGTTCATCCGTCCGATCCATCGCCTCCGCTAGGGGCGCTCGCGCCAGCGCGGCGATATAGCCAGCAATGACCGAGACGTAAAGCGGCAGATCACTGGCCGCCAGTCCGTCTGTGAGCATGAGAGTCGCTCGAGCCCGATCGAGGATCGGGCGGGCGCGATCGGTTCGGTCGCCGCTTAGCCAGCCTGCTGCGATGTGCAACAACACGCGCAGGCGCTCAAGGTCGGTGTGGCCGAGCGTCGCCGGCCGGGAATCCGTGGGATCGTAGTCGGCGGCGGTGGCTAATTGCTCCAGCAGCCGCTCAGTCTGATCCCACAGCCCGCACTTC
>DASXPZ010000421.1:0-5892 GCA_036493275.1 Pirellulales bacterium | reverse complement strand
CCGATTTGCGTCCGCGATCACTTTCCCCTCCCCTACCTGCCGTTCGGATCGCTTCGTTCTTTCATCGAGCGAGCGATTCCCTACCCGATATTGCTCGTCGAACAAGGTCTCCAATGAATCGCTCACAGCGCGGCGTGGTCTTGGCGTTTGCCTTTGCGCTGTGCGTCTTAACGGCCGAACGCGCGGAATTGAAGGCGCAAGAGCCCCTTGCGCAGCCTGAAAATGCCGCCGAAGCCCCGCCAGAGAGCTCGCCATCGGATGCCGTCATCGAAGAGGCTCCGGAGCCCGGTGGGCAGTCGGCGAACCCGATCGGACCCGAAGTGGTTGGTCAAGACCCAAGTGGCGAGTCGAACGCCACCGGCCGTTACTATCCATCGGCCGCCCGCTTCGCGCCGGTCAATCTGGTCGATCCGTACAATCGACTCTTTCCGCAAGGCGGCTTATTTAGCGTGCGCGGGTGGGTGAACGGCGGCGTGCTCGGCAATACTTCGAATCCCGCCAGCCAGTTCAACGGCCCATACAACGCGACGGAAGTCGACAACGGTCAGCTCAATCAGCTTTACCTGATCACGGAGAAGACGCTTGCCAGCGATGGATCGTTCAGCCTCGGCGCGCGGGCCGACGTGTTGTACGGATCGGACTTCTTTCTCGCCCAATCGAGCGGCTTCGAATTGAGAGAGAACGATAACCCACGTTGGAACGACAGCCAGTATAGCGGCCTGGCGCTGCCGCAGCTTTACGGCGAGGTCGGCACGAACGAAACCTCGGCCAAGATCGGGCATTTCTACACCGTGGTCGGTTATGAAGGCGTGCAGGCCCCGACCAACTTTTTTTACTCGCACTCGTACAGCTACATGTTCGCCGGTCCGTTTACCAACTGGGGCGCGTTGGGAAATCGCAAGTGGGGAAACTGGAATCTGCAAGCCGGCATGGTCAACGGCTGGAACCACCTCTCCGAGCCGTCGAACCACGGCGCCTTCTTGGGCAACCTGAAATACACCGGAGAGCGCGGCGGTTGGTGGTCTTCGTTCGCCATCATTACCGGCCAAGAGCAGAACAACCTGGCGAACCTGCCGACGGTGGTCAACGGCTACGCCAACCGCACGCGCTACAGCTTTTTGGTCAGCAAGAACCTTGGTTCGCGGACGGAATACGTCTTCCATCATTGGCTCGGCACGCAGGCCACCGGAGCGCCGGGAGGCGGAACGGCCATGTGGTACGGAATCGATCAGTACGTCTACTACCGACTGGCCGACAACTGGCGCCTGGGGACGCGCGTCGAATGGTTCCGCGATGAAGATGGGACGCGCGTTGGTCTGACGCAACCGTCGAACCCCAATAAGGCGCCGCTCCCCGGCAGCTACGCCTCGTGGACTGTCGGCGTGAACTGGACCCCGCTTCCCAACGTGCTGGTTCGTCCCGAGCTTCGTTGGGACACTTACAACGGCCCAGCCAAACCGTTCGACGACGGACTGAAGACCTACCAGTTGCTGCTTGGCGTCGATGGGATTTTGCAGTTCTGAAGTAGAACGCAAGTCGCGAACGCTCTGCCCGGTCGCGCTTAATTACCCCCACAAATCAAGCGCCGGCGGCTCTTCGACCAACCGCCAGGGGCGGCCGAGGTTGGTCGAAAGCTCAATCGCCGGGTCGATCCCCAGCGCGTGGAAGATCGTCGCGGCCAGGCGCGCGGGGGAAACAGGCCGATCGACAGGGTAGGCGCCTTGCTTGTCGGTTGCGCCGTAATGCGTTCCGCCCGGCAAGCCTGCGCCCGCTAGCAGCACCGAGAAAGCGTCGGGCCAGTGATCGCGCCCGGCGCCGGCGTTGATCTTGGGGGTGCGGCCGAACTCGCCGGAGGCCACCACCAGCGTCTCGTCCAACAGGCCGCGCTCCGCCAGATCGTCGACGAGCGTGGCGATGGCGGCGTCGGCCGGCGGCAATCGCTGATTCTTGAGGATGTTGAAATTGTCTTTGTGGCTGTCCCAGGTCGCCATTGGCGCAAGCACGCTCGACATGCAGTTCACATGAACCAATCGCACGCCGGCCTCGATCAACCGCCGACCCAACAGCACCGACTGCCCGAGCTGATTGCGCCCGTAACGATCGCGCGTGGCGGCCGGCTCGGCGCCGATGTCGAACGCCTGCCGCGCGCGTCCGGCCGCCAGGATATCGAAGGCTCGCTCATGGTAGCCGCCGAAGTCGTGGATCGTCGGATCTTGTTGCAGATCGTGGCGCGACGCGTTGAGCGATGACAGGAGCGCCCGCCGCGAGCGGAACTGCGCCGCGTCGAAGGCTTCGCCCAAGCCGAGATCGACCGGGCGGAAGTTCGGCGTGTTCGGATCGCCCCCGGGCACGAGCGGATCGTAGCGATTGCCCAAAAAACCGGCGTTCTGGCCCGAGCGAAACTGGCCGTTGACGATCAGATATTCCGGCAGCAACACAAACGGCGGCGCCGGCCGACTGCGCAGTTCGACCGCGGCCACCGACGAGCCGAGATGCGGATGATCTTCGCGCGTGCTGATCTCGGAGAGGTTGGCCGCGCGCGGGTACGGGCGGCCTGTCGTCATCTCATACGCGCCGCTCGGATGCCCGGTGTCTTTGTGTGACAGCGATCGAACAATGCACAGTTTATCCGCCGAGCGCGCCAACCGCGGCAAATGCTCCGAATAGAACACCCCGGGCGCCGACGTCGCGATCGGGTTGAACTCGCCGCGGATCTCGGCCGGTGCGTTGGGCTTCATGTCGAACGTATCAAGATGCGACGGCCCCCCTTTGAGAAACACGACGATGCAACTCTTGGCCCGCCCGAACGACGCCGGGCGAGGCGCGCCGCTGGCGGCCGAGGCCTCGCGGGCGAGCAGCAGATCGGCCAGCGTTAAACCGACCAGCGATAGGCCGCCGGCGCGCAACGCCTGGCGACGGGTGAAGGCCTTGCCGTTGCACTGCGAACTCGCCTGATGGTCTGTGTTGCACGGCTTTCGTTCCATCTGCGGCAACCTCCGGCAGCTTTTTTTTGAGCTGCGGCAATTGTTGGCCGAACGTCCGAATCGGGAACCTGACTCAAGCGCCTGCGAGCAAACAATTCGCCGCGGGCGTAGCAGCGCCCAATATCTTAGCGAATAGACGCTGAAAGTGCGACCTTTGGAAAGGACCGCTTTCAATTGCCTGGCCGGACGTCGGCCGCGCGGCCCGCTAAATCGGAGACTAGTTTCTCCACCGCTCGGACGTCGCGCACGTCCGAGAAGCTAACGTCGGTAAAGATGGGAACTTCCGACTCGGGGTCGCGTGAGACGTCTTGCATCAGAATCACGTCGCCCGAGCCGTCCGAGTTTTGCGCGCGTTTCACGCCCCGCAATTGCCAAGGTCTTACCGAACGGATCAAGGCGCGTCGCCCGTCATAACAAATGATCGCCCTCCGGTCCGTGATGACGTAAACCGTATTTCGCGCTTTTCGGATCATCCACAGCGGAGCGCAGAGCATCGCAGCGCACAACAGCATGAAGAGGAGAACAACGAACAAGGCCACGAAGGAGTCCGGCTTTTCGCGACCTGCAAAGCCTACGCCCCAAATCCCCATAACGATGATTGCGAAACAAGAGCCGAAGAGCGCCATCGGAAATCCTCTCCTGGCAAAGCGAATGGCCATTGGCCGTCCGAGCCAATCGATGTGCTCACCGGGTTCTAGTTCGTTATTCACTAGCGAGCGTAACGAACGCCGAAGTTGCATGGTGCCGTCATTATTCGCGTCGATCAAAGACAAGATGGCGCTCCGTATTCGATTGACTACTGCGCGGCCCAGGAATGCTCTCTGCATGTCAGCCGCTCGTTTATTTCTCGCTCTGCACGTCGCATGCCATGCCTACTCGAATCACGAACGAGAATATTACTTCGGACCGGACACTGCGCACACTGGTAGCCAATGTTACACCCGGCGATTCGGCCGATCAATCAACTGCAATGCTGGACTCGTCAAACTGGCTGAGCCCATAATGAAATGGATATGCAACAAGATTCCTCGACCGACGATTCCACTCACGAGCCGCGCTGGGCGTTGAGTTCGGAAGCGGAATCGCTCGTCGCCGAAGTGCAGTGCCGGCTCGAATCGTCTTCCAAGAGTTGGCTGGCGCGCGTGCTGCGAGGTAAGCGGCCAATCGTTCCTTTTCAAATCCGGGAGTGCGGCTACGGAATGCGCAGTTCATCGGGCGGGGATCGCTACTACGCAATTCGCAACACTCAGCGCCAGCCGATCGGCGACTTGCGTTGTATCTGGAGTTCCCCGTCTGTCAGGCCGCGCGGCGATCGCAGCACGGTCTTCGGCTATTGCGGCGTATTGTTCGAATGCGGGACAACCTTCGAGCTGGCGTCGTCCGAGGAGGCGCCCAACACTGTCGTGGGCTACGCCAACGGCGCCGAGGTCTGCCGGATCACGGAGTTGCCCCAAGAGCCACTGCAAACGAAGGGCGTGCGCGAATGGCTCAAAAAAACATTCCTCGGCAAACGGCGGTGGAATGTTTTCGGCGCCTCTTGTCAGCTCGGAACCATCGAATTGCAATATCCGGTTGGTAGCAATCGGCGCCGAATCTATTTCGAAACCAACCACGGCTTGATGCCCATTCAGTTGATGGGCCCCCGCTGGCGAGAGGGGAAGTTCGACTCGATCCTGCCGTGGGATACCCCGGTTGTCTCAGACGCGGAACTGGTAGTGACCCACTTTTTGGTAAACATCGCTTTTCGAGCCTGCATTATGCACGTGGAGCTTAGCTAACCGTTTGTTCTGTCGTGACTGCCCGCTTTGTTTCCACCAAAACTCACAGTTTTTCTCTTCCCTCCTCTCGCCGCTTCCCGTTCTCGCCGTGGCGTTCTCGGCCCGCTTCTGATAGACTGCCAACTGGTTGATGGTTGCACTCTCGGCTTGCTCTAGATTTGCTCCCCTACCGGCCTGCGGGCCGCTTCGGGTACAGTATCCCGCTTGACGCGGGAACATTGGGCCCCGCCTGACGCGTTCAATCATGCAGTGGATGTGGTCCGCCGCTTAATTGTCGGTGGGCCGGTCGCCGGTCGAATCTTCGTCCGCGCGTCGTTATCCACCCCCCGCCTTTTTTGAAACGCCGTTCCCTCTAGCTGTCAGGTCGTTGTATGTCTGCCGATTCGTCTGAAGTCGTTCTGTCTGAAGTTGTTGTCCCTGAGGCCTATTTGCCGGAAGCTATGGATCCGGTCAGTACCACACCGGAAGCTGTTGCGCCCGAAGTCGTCGCGCAGCAGATCGCGGACGCCGATGCCGTTCCGCCAGAAGCCGCGCCGTCGCCCGCCAAGCCCCAAAAGCCAAAATCTTCGAAGACGAAGCCGCCGAAGGCCGGCGCGAGCGAGTCCAAAGCTGCGGAGGCAAAACCGGCCGATGTCGAATCCGGTGTGACGTTTCGCCAGTTGAATCTCATCGAGCCGTTGATGGCGGCGCTCGATCGCGCAGGTTACGAGCATCCCACCCCGATCCAGGCCAGCACGATACCGCTGCTCCTCGAAGGGCGCGACGTCGTCGGCCAGGCGCAGACCGGCACCGGCAAGACCGCCGCCTTTGCGCTGCCGATGTTGCAGCGGATCGACATGGCCACGCGGCAGCCGCAAGTTCTGGTCCTCACCCCCACGCGCGAGTTGGCGATCCAGGTCGCCAAGTCATTCGAAGGCTACGCCCGCGACATGGGCGGCCTGCGGGTTGCACCGGTCTATGGCGGGCAGGACTACCAGGTTCAATTTCGTTTGCTCGACCGGGGTGTCCATGTGATCGTCGGCACGCCGGGGCGGGTGATGGATCACATGCGGCGCGGTTCGATCAAGCTCGACGCCTTGCAATGCCTGGTGCTGGATGAAGCGGACGAAATGCTCCGCATGGGCTTTGCC
>DASXPZ010000420.1:0-3805 GCA_036493275.1 Pirellulales bacterium | reverse complement strand
GGGAGCCACGCCATCGACCTCTTCGCCGGGACCGGTGCCCTGGGGCTTGAGGCCCTGAGCCGCGGGGCAGCCCGCGCGACGTTCATTGAACGTCATTACCCGACGGCCGCCGTCATCAAGGAAAACATCGCCACGCTCGACGTCGGCGCCATTTCACAAGTCATCTCGGGCGACACGTTTTTGTTTGTCCGCAAGCTCCCCGACCTGGGACCGCTGCCGTGGCTGGTCTTTTGTTCTCCGCCGTATGATTTTTATGTCGAGCGCGCCGACGACGTTCGGCTGATGATCGAGCGATTGATGACCGCGGCGCCCGATCGGAGCACGTTTGTGATCGAGGCCGATCAACGGTTCGACGTCGAGTCGCTCCCGACCGCCAACCGGCCGAGCGTGGAGTGGGACGTCCGCAATTATCCTCCCGCACGAGTCGGCATTTGTCGGCTGAACGTAGAACCGCGGAGCACGGAACTGCGACCCAATTTAGAATTGCCCTTACCAAACGAAGAATCGCCCGACGCATAAGGCCCCAGAAAATGGACGTGCAGAACATCGACCGCGTGCCGGCGTTTACGACGAAAGACGGTTCCGAGATCCGCGAGTTGCTGGCCCATCGCAACTCGGCGATCCGCAATCAAAGCCTGGCCGAAGCCCGCGTGCAGCCCGGCGCCGCCACCACGCCGCACTATCACCCGCAGTGCGAAGAGATTTACTACATCCTGACGGGCGAAGGCACGATGCGCATCGAAGGGGCCACGCGAATCGTCGGCCCCGGCGACGCGATCGCGATCCCGCCAGGCCAGATTCACCAAATCCGCAACACCGGCGCGGTGGAATTGAAGTTCCTCTGCTGCTGTGCGCCCTGTTACGAAGACGCGGATACGGTGCTGGTGGAGGGGTGGTGAGGATCAACTTTCATGCATCGCGCTGATGCATAAGTGCATGTTTATGCAATTGCGGCCTGCCGAAACGGATCAGCTCAAGCCGGCAACTTGACTCCGCCGAATACTATCGTATGATAGCATTGTGATCGAAGGCAACGAGAATACCGATCACGTCGTCCACAACCTAAGGAGCCTTGATATGTCGCCCGTTGTTATCGGCGCCTGTGTGCGCCCCCAGTATCTGAACGGATGTAACTATGCCACGACGCGAAGAGGTCTCCGAGTTTTTGTCCGATTTTAAGACGGCGGTTCGTTTGGGCTTTGTGCATTGGATGGAGAGAGCCGACTCGACCCGTAAGCACCAGCAATGTCTCGTCGATCTGAATCTTACTCTGAACCAGGCGGTCGAGCTGCTCAGCGAGTTAACGCCCGATGATTATTGCCAAGGGCCCGAAGCGGATGACGTGCAGCCATCTCGAAGCGTTTGGGTTTTTGGAACTGACATCGGTTCCGACGAAGTTTATATCAAGCTCACACTGCAGCCAGACAACCGCCGTAAATCGGTCGTCCACGGTCTGGTTTGGTCCTTCCACCGCGCGGATTATCCGCTGAAATATCCCCTTAGGGGACCATAACCCCCAACTACTATGTCCATTGAATTCTGCGTTGCCTGTGGTCACGACACCGACATTCGACGTGAAACCGAACGGACGGAATACCTCGTGCGTGGCGAGGCGATTGCGGTCGACGTAACGGTTCGTGTTTGTCCATCGTGTGGCGTGAAGGAGATCGACACTTCCTTGGGAGACCCCGTCGAATTTGCCTTCCGCGAATATCGAACGAGGCACGGACTGCTCCAGCCAGAAGAGATCCGACAAATCCGCGAACGATGCGGCGCCAGCCAGCTATCTCTTGCCACCTTGTTGGGAATGAGCCAGGCGACGCTCAATCGATACGAAGGGGGATCGATTCAAGAGGCGACGCACGACAACGTCCTGCGAGCCTGCCGTGACGCCAATTTCTTCCGCGACTTATTCGCGCGCCGCGGACATCTCCTCACGCATGGCCAAAGCGCGCGTGTCGAGCGATCGTTTGTGACCCCGGAAAGCTAAGGAGGTGCTGATCGAAGGGTGGTGATTTGAAACATCGCCGCTCCTGGGCGCCTCATCCACTAAGGGTTTCGTCAGCGAAGGACTCAAGAACTGCGACGACCTCATCACTGACGGCAGGCTTATAACCATATTCGTCAGGTGGTCGCGCAATTTCCTCTAGCTTCTTTCTAGCGGCGTTAGCAAGAGCAGTCCGCTCATCCGGCGTTAACGCATCTATGAAATCGGGAAACGATTCCATTTCGCGAACCACGTCGTCCGGATGAATGCTATTCTCACAAAAGAGGATGTGAGAAAATACGTGAGCGCGATGTCTGCAAGCCCTTCCATGGATATCTCTCGTCGAATTCCTAAATATCCAGACAATTTTTGCGAAGCTACTCACTCACCGCTTCCAACTGCTCCACGATCAATCGTCCCACGTTCAATGACGCCGTGGCCGCGGGGCTGGGGGCGTTGTTGACGTTGATTACTCGGCCGGACGATTGAATCAAGAAGTCGTCGACCATGCTTCCGTCTCTTTGCAGCGCCTGGGCGCGCACGCCGGCCGGGGCCGTTACCAGGTGCTCGACGCGGATCTCCGGCACCAATCTTTGCAGCGCCTTGACGAAGGCCCGCTTGCTTAGGCTGCGCCACATCTCGCCCATCCCGGTTCGCCAATACTTGGCCGCCAGCCGCAAAAAGCCGGGATAGGTGAGACTCTCGGCCAGGTCGCGAAGATTAATGTCGGTTTTGAAGTAGCCCTCACGCGCGAAGGCCAGCACCGCGTTCGGCCCGCACTCCACGCCGCCGCCGATCATCCGCGTGAAGTGAACGCCCAAGAATGGGAACGCCGGGTCGGGCGTCGGATAGATCAGCGTGCGGCATAGATGCTCCGCCTCGGGCTTCAGCTCGAAATACTCGCCCCGGAACGGCACGATCTTGGCCGTGGGGCGCTCGCCAGAAAGTCGCGTCACGCGATCCGAGTAAAGCCCCGCGCAGTTCACTACTTGCCGCGCCGCGAATTCGCCAGCCGTGGTGATCAGGCGTTCGGTCGCGCCGTCGTTCTGCATGCCGGTGACACGCGCGGCAGTGACGATCTCGCCGCCCCCGGCCTTCACGTGCTCGGCCAGTTTGCGGCAAACCTGTGGGTAATCGATGATGCCCGCCTCGGGGACGTGGATGGCGCGAATCCCCGCGGCGTGCGGTTCGAGTTCGGCCAGGCGGGCTTTATCGATCATGCTACACACGACGCCATTGGCCTGGCCGCGCTCGTAGATCCGGTCGAGCGCCGGCAGCTCCGATTCGAGCGTGGCGACGATCACCTTGCCGCAGAGATCGAACGGGATGCCTTCCTCGCGGCAAAAGGCCTCCATCGCGGCCTTCCCCTCGCGACAATTGCGCGCCTTGAGCGAGCCCGGCTTGTAGTAGATGCCCGAATGGAGCACGCCGGAGTTGTGGCCGGTTTGATGCTGGGCGAGCTGCGGCTCTTTTTCGAGGATCAGCAGGCTGGCGCCGGGATGGCGGCGCAAGTATTGATATCCTGTCGCCAGGCCGACAATTCCGCCGCCGATGATCGCAACGTCAAAAGTTCGCATGGCTGCACTTGTACTCGCGCGGCGGTTCGGCTTCAAGGGAGTAGGGTTCTTGAGCCGACGCTAAAATCGAAGCGCGTCGACCTGTTCAGTCGCTTGCCACTGCCGTAAGACGGGAGGGCGAGGCCACTGCTGTGAACAAGCTAGCAACTTATTAGGTCGTTTCCTAGCATGATGTTACGGGGGACGTCATCTGGGAGAGAGATTCAATGGAGACGTTTGAGCGAGCGGCATTGGCTCGTTT